>DATMES010000011.1 GCA_035556555.1 Frankiaceae bacterium | reverse complement strand
CTCCCTGACGCCGCTGGCGACAAGCGGGCCGCGAGGTCCGCACCCGTGAACGGCGGATGCGCCTCGATGTCCGCCAGCACCCCGAGCAGGTCGCCCATCGTCGCGCGGTGCCCGATATCGGCGCGTAGCACCATTAGCGCCCGGTCGATCAGCGCGAGGTCCACCGCCGACAACGCGCCGCCGAGCAGCGCAGCGGCGACGCTCGCCAGCACCGCGAGACCCTCCGCGGCGGCGAGTCCCGGACGGGTGGCGAGACCGACCGGATCGAGCCCCGCCGGCTCCTCCCCGACCGCGAGCACCAGGCCTTGAAGCACGTCACCGAGCCGCGTGAACTCCCCCTCCGGGTCCACGACGACGGCCTCGGCGCCGCGGACACGCCAGCGGCAGACCTCCAGCTTCGTGGCGTAGGACTTCCCCGCACCGCTGGTTCCGACGACGAGCCGGGCCGGGTTGTGCAACGCGAACCGATCCACGCGCAGCGGCGCGCCGCTCGCCTCGTCCGCACCCGCGAGCACACCGGTCGACGGCGTGGTCGGGCCGAGCGGAGCCGGGATCGTCGCGGCCGCCGCGGTCGCGTCGAGCATCCGCCACGGGCTACCAAGCGGCGCACCGCCGACCGTCGTCGCGTCATACGCGGCGCGCTGCCGGAACGCCACCACCCGCGCCGTTGCCCGCCACGGAGCAAGCGCTTCCGCGAGCCGTGACGCTCGTTCGTCCAGCGCCGCGCGGTCGTCGGCAACGACGGTGAGGAGCAGCTGCGCCCACCATGCCGTCGTCGCCCCGGCCTGCACCGACTCCCACAGCGCCTCGGCCGCGTCGATCGCCTGCGCCGTCTCCGGGTCGGCCACCCGGCCGGCCTGCTCGTCCACCGCCGCGGTCGAGATCAGCGTCGCGACCCGGCGGCGGAAGTGCGCGGCCGCCACCGCGACCGGCACCGGACGCAGGTGCAGCACGATCACATCGGCGACGCCGCGCAGCGCGCCCGTCCACCCGACGGGCACCTGCGCTGGCCACCGCGATAGCACGAACGTTCGCGCCCACCCACCGTCGTCGAGCTCGACGCACGTCGGGTGCTCACGAACGACGCCGACAGCCGATGCCGCGTCAACATCAGGGACGACGCCGTCGCCCACGTCGCCGCCAACGATCTGCGTAGGCCACACGGTGGCCTCGGCCACGAGCTGCCTCGTGAGCACGGCCTCCGCCGACCGGCCGGTGACGTCGCCACCGACCTCGCGACGTTCGTGCCGGACCTGCACCGTCCGGCCGGCGTCGAGCAGCGCGACCACTCGCGCGAGCACGTCGAGCTGCCCCTCGTCGTCCAGCAACGACAGGTCCGGCGCGTCGAGCAGCACCTGCACATCAGGAACTGGCGACGTCGTCGAGCCACGCGTCCACCGCATCGTCGATCGCCTCCTCCCACGGGTCGACCACCTGGACGGGCACCGGCACGACGACCACCCGCGTGGGCGGTGGCGGCGCTGGGTGCGGCCACCGCGCAACGACCACCGCCACAACCACGACGGCAGCGAGAACCGGTACGAGCGGGCGGAGCGAGACACGTCGCCGCGGTGTCGCGACGTCGTCGGGATCGCTCTCCGGCACCGGCAGCTCGACTGCGATCTCGGGCTCCACGGACGGCGCGGCGACCTCGGCCTCGCTCGATGCCGCCGTATTCCGCTTGCCTCCGCGACGCCGCAGATACAGCAGCGCCGCGGGCACGAGCCGGTCGAGCGGCTCCCCGTACGGACGGACGGCCGCACCCGCGACACCGACGATCGCGACGAGCGCGCCAACGAGCAGCCGCGCGACCGAACGCTCGCCGAGCAGCATCACCGCGACTCCCGCGGCGGCGACGGCGAGGTAGGCGGCGTGGCGGAACGTCAACGCACCGGCGAGCCGGTCCTCGACACCCGTCTCCGCGGGAACCGGCACGGTGACGCGCTGGCCGGTCACTGGAGGGCCGATACGACGAGCCCGACGATGACGCGGGCGGACAGGGCGATGGCGAGGCCGGCGCCGGCGGCGACGAGGCCGTTCTTCGCTTCGAGCTGGCGGCTGGGGCTGCCACCGGCGGTCGTGTACTTGACGCCGTTGATCGCGATGAACAGCACCGCGACGCTGGCGGCGATGGCGGTGACGTAGTTGGCGAGGTTGTTCGCGAACGACTTGACCTGAGCCATCCCGTCGTCACCCGGCGCCGCCCACGCGTTCGACGCCCCCACCATCACGACCACCTGCGCCGCGACGAACCCGCGCCGCCACCGCTTGACCCGCCCCCCGCTCTTGTCCTTGTCCTTGTTCTTCTTGATCTTGTTCTCTCTCACTTCTCTACCTCTCTTCCTGCTGTTGTTGCTGTCTGCTGCTCCACCTGGCTGACCTGCCTCCCTCTCCGAAGTGCGTGTCGAGGGAGTGGCACTTGGTCGGGGGTGCGGAGCGGCTACGCGGAGCAGCCCCGACCAAGTGCCACGACCGGCTACGCCGAGGAGAAACCGCAGGTCAGCCAGGTGGAGCAGCCCCGCGTACGGAACCGCCAGGGGTGGTTCCTCGGGTGGTCCCTCGGTGGCCCAACCGAGGGACCACCCCGACAGCCGCCCGCGCCGCCTCGCTCGCACCCCCGGTCTTGGCCGCCGCAGCCGTTCGGATCGCCATTCGCGCGTAGCCGTGGGTGCGCCGGACGTTGTTGATCACGTTGCCGCCGTCGAGGCCCATCGCCGCTCCGGCGGCCCAGCCGGGCAGCTTCGCCATCAGCGCCAACGTGGCGACGCCGGCGAGCGCGCCGACGAACCCGGTCTTGTCCGAGGAGAACATCGCCAGCCACGTCGCGATGAGGACGGCGTGCGCGATCGGTAGGAACACCGCGGTGACCTGCAGCCGCCACCACGCGCGCATCGCCGCGCCACCCGAGGGGAGCAGGCTCAACCCGGCGGCGAAGGGGGCGAGGACGATGAGCAGCCACAAGGTGGCCCACCGCGCCAGCCCGAGAACGGTGAGGACGACGAGGAAGACGACCGCCACGAGCGTCGTCACGAGCAGCGCGAGCGAGCTGCCGAGGTCCCCTTGCAGGTTCCGGATGAACACCGAGGAGATCGGGTCGGCGACGCCGTTGAGACCCGCGCTGGTCAGCGCGTCGACGAGCTTGTTGGCGAGCTGCACCTCAAGCGCGACGACCGGCAACGAGACCGCGGCGGTCAGCATCGCGCTGGCCAGTCGGACACCGACTGCCTCGCGGGCGGCGACACCCATCCGCGTCGAGGATCCGGTGATCATCGCGGTGCCGGCGATCCCCACGAGCAGCCCGGCGAGGACGAACAGCGCGGCGAAGGACGTCGCCCAGAGCCGACGGAGCGTCGGTTCGGCGAGCAGGTCCGGGGTGTGTAGCACGTAGCGCAGGACGGGCTCGGCGAGGTTCTTGAGGAAGTCGTCGACCAGGTCGCGGAGCAGGCCGCGGATCAGCGAGCCGATGCCGTCGCCGACGAAGCCGAACGGGTTCGGGATTGGCAGCTGCGAGCCAGGCCCGGTCGCCGGGGACGCCGCCGGGAGGAAGGCCACAAGGGCGTCGGTGATGATGGCTGCCTCCGGGTCGGTCGGCGGCCCCAGGACCGGGCCGGCGTGCCGAGCACGGTGCGCCCCAGGTGTTGCAACTCCGGCCCCTCAGAGCCGAACTTCACGAAAACCTCACGACGGGTTACCAGAACTTCACGACGACCTCACGGCCGCGGTAACTCCGCCGTGAAGTTCTCGTGAAGTCCGAAACGCACCGTGCTCCTCTCGCCGCCCATCCGGGGCGGCTCCCGAGAGGAGCACCACATGAACACCACCACCCGCACCGCCGCCACGGCGGCCCTCGCCGCCGGACTCGTGGGCACGGCCTGCACGTCGGGTCGAACGCCGACGACGGTCATCACGATCGCGCCCGCCCCGGCAACGGTGGCGATCGTCTCGGCGACGCCGAGCGTCACCGCGACGCCGGAGCCGCGGCCGACGCCCGTCGCGACCGACGACGGCATGGACGACTTCCTGCGCCGGTTCCGTGACACCGGCGACCCGAAGGGCACGCCGGTCCAGTTCACGATCCGGTACCTCAACGCGCTACGCGCCCGGCAGTGGGCCTCCGCCGTTCGCGAGATGGCCGCTGTCGAGCGCGGCTACCTCCGGATCAAGGACAACGCCGCCGCCGTCGGCCGCGACGTCCTCACCCACGCCGCCGGCGGGCACCGCACCCTGCCGCGCTGCACCTCCGGCGTCATGGCCGGCCGCGACGCCGTCGTCATCCGCTGCGGCGACGCCCGCGTCATGGTCCACGTCGAGACGTGGCCAGGCTTCCGCGGCGTCAAGGTCGACGAGATCTTCGTCCCGTCCGACCACTGGGGGCACCCGCACACCCACGCCTACACCGCGCTCCTGTCATGAGGAGCTACTTCCCGGCCGAGCCGGCGCGGCGCGCACTGCGCCGGCTCGCTACCGACCGGGACCTCACCGTGTGCGCGCTCGCCGAGAACCTCGACGTCGACCGGTCGACGATCCAGCGGCTGTTCACCCGAGACCGGATCCGGTGGGACGCCGCCGACCACATCGCCGTAGCCCTCGGCTACCACCCCTGCCAGCTCTGGCCCGAATGGTTCGACGACATCGAGGAGACGCCATGAGTACCGACCTGCCCGATGTCCTCACGGTCGACGAGGCGGCGCGTCTCCTGCGGATCAGTCGCGGGCTCGCCTTCGAGGCCGCGCGACGCGGAGACATCCCGACCATCCGGATCGGACGCCGCATCCTCGTACCCACTGCGGCCCTAGTGGCGAAACTACGGGGCGAGACAGCGTGACCCCGCACCAGGCTCACCCAGGCGGTCCCAGGAGTCGCCGCCCGGGTGAGCTCTCGCCGCTCATGCAGATGAGCGGACGTCGACTGGCCGGCGTTCTGGCCGTCCCTGATCGGCACTTTGAGGTCGCCTGCGCGACGGATCCGGGATTCGACCCTTCACTCAGTCCGGGACTGGACGCAGCACGAAGGTCTCCCACGTACCGACCGACGGCGCGTACCCATGGACTCGCGATGTATCACGCCGATACTGAAGGTACCGCCAACTATCGCCCCGCCACCTGGCATGCACACTCAACGTTACATAGTCGCCGAAGTTGACGAAGTGCGAACGCTCCCTTCGAGATGCAGGGGGACCGTTGCCTCGCTCGATTCGCAGGGTCTCCCACTCTCGAAGCTGAGGACCGTGGCAAGTCCAGACCGCGTCGTTGTCGAAGTCCACTCCGAGGAAGAGTTGCCGCCGCTCGTCGCGGAATCCAACGTAGTCGCCGAATCTAAGCCGCCGACCCAAGATCGTCCGGAAGTCCTCACCCGGCGCCACGAGCACGAAGGAGCTTTCTTCCGTGAACTGGCGGGTGCCTCCGATCAGCGACCCGGCGTCGTCCGTACGCAGCAGGGAACCATCGTCGACCCGAATGCACACACGAGAGCCGAACCGGAGCCTTGAGGCTCGCCGAGTCGTGACCAGCCGCGCAGCTCCGCGGACGAGCGCCGACGCTTCGTCGAGCGCCTTATCTGACAAGCCCACCGTCTGAATCTACGCAATCCTCGAGATGGCCGAGATGGCATCCCCAGACGCCCGGGATGGGGACGGTCACAGGAGCGCCCCCTCATCCCGCATCTCGCCCCACCGACCTGCCCCCGCGGCAAGGGCGGCAAGGTCGTGGCCCGCTCCCGCTCCCGCCAGCGGTCAGCCGGGCCGTTGACCTCGCCGCCGGCGACCGTCCCAGCGGTTTGCTGCTGCTCACCGACGCAGACAATCGCAGGAGACACCTACGGCCACCTGTTCCCGAACAGCTTCACGAGACAGCCGCGGTCCTCGACAACCTCTACGGCGGCGCAGTGGCGCTATAACCTGGCGAGCCGCCGCAGGAACAGTCCGACACGCCGAGCGTGCTTCGGCGCGAAGGATCGTCGATGGCGGACAGCCTCTACAGGACGTCTGCCGGCTTACGTGTCTGACGGGGAGCCCTACGCCGGAGAGCTGCGGATGTCCACGAGCGCCGCAGGCGCGAGCTGCCGTCGGACCATCCTTCGCGAAACCGCAGTTGCGGCCGCATCAGGCCGACGGGTGTCGTACGTTAAACGCCAGGGGGTCCACGATGCAAAGACCATCGCCGTCGCAGATGCCTACGCGACGGCCGTTAGATCCCGGTGCTGGGAACGGGGCTCGAACTCGCGGCGGTGCAGCATCCCCACGGGCTGCCCTCGCCGGCGCGCTGCCTCGACCGACGGAAGTGCTCACACACCCGCTTGAGCAAACGATCGAGGCCCTAGGTCTCGGCGAACCAACGGTCGTGGCGCAAGCCCAGAGCATCCTCGGCTCCGACGTGCTTTGGCTCGAACTCTGTGGGGACCATCCCGTCTTGAGCATCGGGAGTGCCTGGAAGGCCGCGCTCGACGCTGGCAAGCGCAGTGACGAGCCGGGGTGGCTCTTGGTCGCGCTCAAGGTCCAGTACGCGTTCCGACTCGACCCGGAACGAGTGCAGAAGGCGCTAGCCGAGGCAGGGCTGAACACCTGGGGTACGTGGCGGGAGGTGAATCTCCGGCTCGGAGGCCAGCTTTACCGCCTAGCACTGCTCCTGAGCAGGAGGCGGAACGAGATAGAGGATGCGAGGGCGAAGGTCGCTCTCGGCCTTGCGTTCGACTCTTGGAAGGTGGTCGAGGCCGCCGACTACAGCTTCGATCAAAGGCGACGCAAGGACTGGCGCGGGAAGCGCGGCTCCGCCGGGCTGTTCCTAGCCCGAAGGGCCGAGGATCCCCTCCAGCTTCTACGACAGGCGCGCATCGACCTCGAAGTCGCGCACGAGGCAGGTGACCGGAGCCCGCAGCACTACGCCCTCTTGGTGGAGGCGCTTCACCGGCTTTGGGAACTGAATCGCGACGTTGCTCTTCTGCACCGCGCCTTTGACCTGCTTCGTGAGGTGTCCCGTATGCCCGGTGGCGACTCCGCCGAGTTGCTAGAGGCCCTCGGGCAACACCTGTTCCTCCGAGGCATGCTGGCCCTCAAACCCAGCGCAGCGCAGCGCGCTGGGTTTGACGACGACGAAGATCCGGGCGACGAGGAGCCGACCACCTCAGTTTCCGCCCGGCTTCGGGCAGCGGACTCGGCCCTTGCGGGTGCGGTAGCCGTGTTCGACCAGGCGCTACGCAAAGGTCGCGCCGGTCGCGGGGATTCGACTGTGACCCGTATTGCACGGGGTACCGCACTAGGACGCCGCGCCCACGCACGTCGGTTGATGGGCATTGACGCCGAGGCCCTGCTGCGCCGTGCGCTCCAAGACTTGCGGCTCGGTGAAAGTCACGACGCGAAATTCGTCGCCCCGTACGCCGCGACCATCCGGCTGCAGCTGGCGAGGCTGGGCCTGCGGCCCGGGGGGGACCACGACGAGGCTGGTCGCCTTGCACGCGAAGGCGTAGAGATCTGGTCGGATCGGCGCGAGTCAGACGACCCAGTCATAGTCGATCTGCGCCGGGTCGCTGCCCAGGCGAGGCTGCAACTCGCGACCGCCCATGGTGAACGATACGCCGTGCTGCACGCGCTGAGGGATGCCCTTTCCCTGCCGGCGGGCGCGCGGGAAAAGCTCGGCGCTGCGGCGGTCGCGTATGCCGGCAGGGCCCTTCTACCTCCGCAGCCTTGGCCCCCGTATGGGCCGCTGGCTCTACCTTCCTCCGGCGAACCGGAACAGCCCGAGCGCGGTGTGATCCGAGCCGCGGTCGACCACCTGGCGACGTTGGCAGAGCGCGGGACACCTGAGCACCGCCAGTTCGCTGCCAGCCACGGTGCCGCTCTGCTAGCCCTGGCCGACACCAACGGACCTGTGTCGACGTGCGACAGCGCTGTTGTTGAGAGGGTGTACGCGCTGGCAAAGTCCGCCCACCTGGCGGTCGCGGGACACAGCCATCCGGTGGTGCTTATACAGGTCGGGCGCGCATCCATGCGGCTGGCTAGGTGCGTGCAGGACGACCCTGAGCGAGTCGCGCTTCT
The DNA here is from genome assembly GCA_035556555.1 of Frankiaceae bacterium. GTDB lineage: Bacteria > Actinomycetota > Actinomycetes > BP-191 > BP-191 > BP-191. The sequence goes on along the minus strand of DATMES010000011.1, from coordinate 27,789 downwards.
TTACGGGGAGGCTATCGCCGCCGTCGAAAGCGCCGTGGGCCTCGCTGGCCTCGCCGAGGCCGACGGCAGCCCGGTGAAGGAGGCGCGACCGCGGCGGTGGCGGGGCGGGGCTGAGGGGCCGCACATCGGTGTGGGGTCCAACGCGAGCGTGTCGGCCGTCCCTGCTGAATTGGCGGGCGACGTGGATCTCGGTGAGCCCGGAGAACCACCGGAGGGTTTCTCGGGACATCCGGCGGGAAGCCCGGACCCGGGGCGGCTCGCTAGCCTGCTCGGCGAGGCACACCTACGGCTGGCCGCGCTGCGGCGGGACGCGCAACGGGCATCCATCGCGGCGACGTGGTTGGAGGCATCGCGCTCATGGGGCAACGACTCCCCCGAACTGCTTGGGCTCCTGGCCGACGCGCTTTACAAGCGCGCGCGACCCTGGCGATCGTCGAGATCGGAACTGGAGGCGGACCTCAGGCAGGTTCTCGCTCTCAAGTCAGAGGCGCGTACCAGACAGGACGCAAACCGCGAGAACCTTAGCGTCAGCGCGGCCGCCGCCACTCGCTTATGGATGCTGACCGGCGCTCCTTCGGACTACATCAACGCAGTCGACCAGGCTGTCGGCGCCGCTGCTGTCGACCCGGCGTGGCCATGGCCCTTAATCCAGCTCGCCCAATTGGCAGAGGCCGACGACAGACTGCGCGCCCAAGTTCCTGTAAATCCCCCTGCGCCGGCCCTGAGGCCGGCGGCGCTCTGGGAAGCCGTGCGCGACGGGCGGGCGCAATCACTACTAGAGCGCGCCTGCACTCTAGCCGCCGAATCAGAGGAGTTCGGGCGCCAGATCCTGGGCGGCATAAGTCGCACCTTCATCGTCGCCGACCCGCACGGACTGCTCAGCGCCACCCTCGTCCTAAAGCCGCTTGATTCGGGGACAGCCGAGAAGGAACGCCAGAGCCTGCTCCGCCTGCAAGACTGGTTGCGGCAGCACGAGGCGCCAGACTGGATGGCCTTATCCGAGCCGCTGGCGGTAATCGCTAACCCCCGTGATCAAAGAAGCAGCCTCCTAGTCACGCGACACGCGGGCGGCAGAATATTTCGCTCGGTGCTGGCGGAGGCAGGGACCGAGTTCGACCGTTCAGGTGCCAAGGCAAAAAACCACCTGAATCGGGTAGTCGAATACTTGGCCCTAATCCTCGCCATGAGAGGTAAGGCGCCGACAAAGGCGCGCAGCAAGTGGCGCACCACGACCAAACGCGACATGTCCGCTCGCTGCAGACGCCTCGGGTTCAAAGAGCCCGAGGAGTGGCTGGCGTCCTGGCTCGACGCTGTACCCGCAGAACTTCCTTTGGTTGGGAAGCGCGATGCCCACGCCGACAACTGGATCGTTACGGACCGGGGGTTCATAGTCGCCCTCGACCTACAAGCCACCGGCTGGTTACCTCTAACGGCAGAGGTGGCGCAGCTGTTCGAGGACACGCCGGCGCTCGAAGTCTCAGAGGCTGGCATGGCGACGCGGCGGAACTTCCTCCGCGCGCATCTTGACGCCGTGCGGGCCCAGGCTCCCCAGGGGCTCGTCGACGACATGGCAGCCGTCGACCTCGACGTGGCTTGGAGCGGGTACCAGGCCTTCTCGATGCTGCGCGCCTTGTTCCTGGTAGACAAGTTCAGCGACCCAACGTACGGCTCGTCGGGCAGTGTCGCCTTCTCGAGGAGTCGCGCCGCTCACGGACGCCGCCTCATCGATTACCTCGCTAGTGAGGCGGTGGACATGCGGCTTCGCGAGCTGGCGGGACGGGCGGCTCACTATCTGAGACATGACGATATTTGAGCGGCGCACCAATGCGCCATATGACGGACCTCGCATGCGGGAGGGCCTCGCGGTGGGTCTGCTGCACGTCCGGTTGACAACCCATGTGAGGTTCGCCTCGCCGGAAGGATGTCGCCATGCCGAAGAAATACCCCGGAGCTCAAGCGTGACCTGGTGCCCCCTGGCCGGCGACGTCCGCCGGGCGGAGATGCAGCCGGGCCGCTCCTTCGCCGGGACGAGCGCCGTGACGACCTCGATGTAGCGGTCCGGTCGCTCCGCGACCACGTACGCGAAACACCTGGTGGCGCAGTCCCCGATGACCTCGTTCGCCTGGGCTGCGGCGTCGATCCCCTCGTCCGACATGCCCAGCGCGACCGTTGTGCGCCAGCGGCGCCGCTAAGGCTCCAGTTCCGCCGTACGTCGAACATCCACGATCTTCCACGGGAGCCCTTGCATCACGAGTTGCGCGCGCTGGACTCCGGAGGCGACCTGCTTGTGCTTGCGGGGCGCAAGGATCCGGTGATGCGTCGTGAGCGCTCCCACCGCCGCGAGCGCCTTCTCGGCGCGGGCCTGCTCGACGGCGTGGTCGGGAAGCTCGGCGAGGAGCTCACGGAGCTGCGACTGCCTGCTGGGCAGCGTCGGGTCGTCGTCCACCGCGAGCCACCACAGTCGCAACATGGCGAACTGGACCAGGCTCCGGCGGGCGTCGGCCACGCCGGCAACCGCAGCGGCCACGGGGCTGCACGCATCGTCTAGCCACTTGAGACGGGAACCGACAAGGCCGGGTGCGGCTTGCTCCAGCTCGCTGACCGCCTGCGCGAGAGCACGGTCAGCGAGCTTGACGTCGCGACGAAGGAAGGCCTCGAGATCCTGGATCTGGTCCCACAGGGACTGAGTCATCCGGCCCGTCTCCTGCGCTGTCCGGTAGACCGTTGCCAGGGTGTCCCGACGGCCTTCGACGGAAGCCCGTTCAGCCGCCTCCAGGTATCCCTTGACCGCATCGACGGCGTCCCGTACCTCGCCGATCGACTTCTCGACCCGAGCGAGCTGCGCCTGCAGCGCGATCGCACTCAACATGGCGGGACCAGCGACAGCGCTCCTCACCAATCCCCCCGAAAGCGGTGTGATCCTGGCGGGTTGGGAAAACGTACCGCCGCTCCCCCTGATCACTGCGAGCATGTCGCCCGCTCTGTCCTTGACCATCACGCCGGCCTTGATCGCCTTCGCCGTGGCGGGGTCTACGAGGACCAGGCGCCCGGTCAGTCTCCCGGCGCTGACCAGAGCCTCCAGTCCGGCCTGCCCGGCCACGGCAGCCGCTACAAGTTGGGAGGGGACGGGCGACGTACGCCCCTCGACCGGCGCATCGGGGTGGGCGACCGCCAGGTACGTCCGTCCAGCTTCGATCGGGATGTACAACGTGGCGCCGACATCCGCCATCACCGTGTCGAGATCGACCGAGGGCTCGTCGAGAGCGGCAGTCTCACCGGGCTCGGGTACGGGCGCACGGCGGGCACGGCGTGCCAGTAACAGCACGACGACGGCAACCATCGCCGACAGGACGGCCAGAACGATCACACGTCCGTCCACGATGGAGGGGCGCCGTCTACTCGGCTCGCCCGAAGGGCAACACGCGGATCCGCATCCGGCCCCGAGCGATGACGACCAGCGATCCGGAGGCGAGAGCGGTCGCGACCAACGGAAGGTTGTCGGCGAGCAGGTCCACGCAGTCGTCGGGGCTGATGGGCTCGGCGGAGCGCAGCAGGACCAGCGAGGGAACCTTCGCGCCCCGGGTAGCCAGGATCTCCCCGAAGTCGGTGTCCTCCGACACCAGCACACAGCCTTCCGCGGCGGCGAAGTCGAAGATCGCCTCGTCGTCCGCGTGCTGCAACCCGTGGTCGCGCACGTGACTCACGTCGAACCCACGCGCGCGCAAAAGGTCAGCGATTCGGTGCGACAGGTTCGCGTCGAGAAGCAACCTCACCCGTGCGCCGCCAGCGGCAGCTCACGCTCCTGCACCGCCGCAGCCGCGTACTCCAGCGCCGCCACGATGTCGGCCTCTTCGAGATCGGGGAAGTCGGCCAGGATGTCAGCGTGCGTGCGCCCCGCGGCAAGCTGCCCGATCACCGTGCTCACCGGAATCCGCAGATCGCGAATGCAGGGCAGCCCGCCCATCTTCGCGTGGTCGATGCTGATCCGCTCGTACGACATCGCTCCTCCTGCACGTAGGTTAGCCCGCTTCGCATCGGCCGATGCGTCGGTCGCTCAACGCCTCGCCGACGACCGCGCAGGGGCGACGCGGCGCTCGACTACAGAGCGTCACCGTCACTGAGTGTGATCGGTTGCCGGCCCGGCCTGTAAGTGATCGGCGAACGTCGATGTCACACCGATGTCACAGAATCTGTGATACTCAGCCCTACAGGAGGCAACGGGCCGGCATGACGTCGGACCCGCGAAAGGGCCTCTGACCTGCGGAAACGGCCTCTCCGAGCACGGTCCGGAGAGGTGGGGCGAACGAGCCGGCCTGTAAGCCGGGTCCTGTTACGCCGGCGAGCCGACGTGACGGTCATCCATCTCGGGTCGCCGTTGCCGGCGACCTCTAGCGGTCCACCCGCAGGCTCGGGCGGGCCACCCTCGAACGCCTGCGCAGGCCCCGCCGGCACGAAACCAGCAGAGCCCTTTCGACCTTGCTCCAGGTGGGGTTTGCCGAGCCGCCCCGGTCACCCGGGGCGCTGGTGGTCTCTTACACCACCGTTTCACCCTTACCGCCGCGCCGAAGCGCGGAGGCGGTTTGTTCTCTGTGGCACTGTCCCGCGGGTCACCCCGGGTCGGTGTTACCGACCACCCTGCCCTGTGGAGCCCGGACTTTCCTCGGCGCCGCTCGCGCGACGACGCGACCGTCCGGCCGACTCGTTCAAGATCCAGTCTACGGCGTGATCGCCATCGCGCCCAGGAACGCCTCCGCCAGCCCCTCGTCACCCGCGATCGAGACGAGTCCCGGCGCGTACGCCACCCGCCCCGTCCCCAGCCGCACGAACGTCTCGAAGTCCATGACGAGCCGTACGTCCGGTGCGTCGGCGGCGCCGTCCACGTACGACGCCCCCAGCGTCAACGTCGCCACCGACGGCAGCGCGCCCGTCGTCTCGAGAACCACGACCCGGCCGGCAGCCGACGGGACGAGGCCCGACATCGCCAGCAGCAGCCGCCGCCGCGACAGGATCGCCGCCGCCGACGTCAGCCCGCCGGGCCTGCCGAGAGCCCGCCGTACGTCCTGCTCGTGCGCCCACGAGTCGAACACCCGCATCCCCAGCAGGTGCTTGAGCTTCATCGGGAAGTCCATGACGCCGCGGACGGTCTCCTCCAGCGCCGGCTCGTCGAGCGCCCGGAGCTCCGCGAGCCGCCGCGCCGTCACGTCGGAAAGCTCCGCCAGCACCGACGCCCCCGGCACCGGCCGGCGCAGGTCCACGGGCACCTCGACCCAGCGCCCGGCGTCGTTACGGATGTGCGGCAGGTCGGGGACGACGTGCGGGGGGTACGGCTCGCCGAGGAGGAACAGCTCGACCCCCACGACGTGCGACACGTTGTCCTTGACGGACCACCCTGGCAGCTCGGTCGGCGTCTCCCACTCCGCCGGCGAGAGCCCACTGCACACCGAAGCCAGCGAGGACCACGTCTCCGCCAGCGCGTCGACGTACGTCGCGAGGCTCGTCGCCATCTACACCCCCACGGCCGCCCGGAGCGCCTCGAGCACCTCGCCCCAGCCGGACGTGTACCCCTGCGCCGTCTCCTCGCTGACGTCCCCGAACGCCCGGTGCGTGTACGACAGCACCGTCCGCCCGTCGGCCTCGGCGAGGTCGAACGACCATATCCCCACGACCGCGCCACGCATCCCCATGGGCCCGCTGACCGAGAGGTGCACAGGCGCCTCGAGACGCACGACGGTGCCGTACAGCGCCCCCGTTCCCTCACCCCACTCCTCGTAGAACCGGCCCCCCACGACCGGCTCGAGCACGACGGTGGACCCGTCGCGGAAACGGTGCGGCCACCAGTCCCCCATCCGCGTCACCGCGTCCCACACCCGCTCGCGCGGGGCCTCGATCGTGACGTCGTTCGCGACGTCGAGCGTGCCGTTCATGGTGCCCCCTTCGACGAAGTCCTTGAGCCGCAACGACGTGACCGCCGCCTTCTCGGCGTACGGCGCCATCCAGCGCTCGTACGCCTGCCGCAGCGGCACCGCATTGAGGTGGTTCCAGCGCTCGCGGCCGCGCCGGCGGACGACTACGAGCCCGGCGCCCGTGAGGACGCCGAGATGCTTCATGACGGCGAACCTCGTGACGTCGGGAAACGCCGCCGCCAACGTCCCCGTCGTCGCCGGCCCGTCGCGCAGCAGGTCGAGCAACGCCCTGCGCGTCGGGTCGGCGAGCGCCCGCCAGATGCCGTCGTTCATGTGACTTGATGGTCACATGTTGTACGCCGTCACGTCAAGCCGGCGGATATCGCCGAACCGGTTGCGACCCCCGCGCGGGCGAGCAACGATGGCCGCGCCGGGTCGCAGCCGGCACAACGGGGTGAGGGACATGGGTCGTCGGCGCGGTCGCAGCGCGCAACGGGGAAGCACGCCACACCGGCCGGTCGAGAGCGCGCTGGTCGCGGTGCTCAGCGCGGTCCTGTCGTTCGCGGGCGGCATCCTCGCCTGGCGAGCCGACCTGGCCGGGGGCAACGCGGCGGCGTACGACAGGCAGGGCATCGTCGAGGCGGTGAAGTTCCAGGGCGAGGCCGAACGCGCCGAGACCGACGCGCGCACGGAGCAGCGCACGTTCGCGGCGTACGCGGTGGCGCGCATCGAGCAGAGCGCCAACGAGGCCATGGGCAGCAGCGACGCCGCCGCGGCGGTCGAGGCGGTCGCGCAGCGCCGGCTCGCCGACCGGCTCGAGCGCGGCTTCCCCGCCGACTTCGTCCGCTGGGGCACGGAGGAGCGGTACGCGGACGCGACGTTCGACACGACGAGCCGCGCCGCGGAGCTGCTGCGCGAGCGCGAGGTCAGGGACGACAGCCCGCGGCTGTTCGCGCTGGCCACGGAGGAGAAGGACCGCCGCCAGGCGCTGCGCGCCGCCGCCCTCGTCCTGATCCTCGGCCTCGCGGCGACCGCGCTCGGCCAGCTCAGCACCGACCGCAGGTACACACTGGCGGGCGTCGCCGGCGGCTGCCTGACCCTCGGGTACGCCGCCGCCGTCCTCGCCACGGCGGGTGCCTGATGGACGCGATCGAGGACGCGGCGCACGGCCTCGAGGGCGCCCGCGAGGCAGCGGCGCCGATGGCGGTACGCCGCGCCGCGTCCGTGCTCATCGCCGTCGCCGCGCTGCTCGCGGCAGGAGCCGGATACCTCGCCGCCCGCGCCAACTGGGAGGTCGCCGTCGAGGAACGCAGCCGCGCCCTGTCGACCGCCGCGGCGCAGCGCGAACTGCACCACCTGTCGCTGGAGGCCGCCGAGCTCACCGAGTCGAACACGCTCTCCACCGAGGCGCTGGTCCGCATCGGCGCCGTCGAGGACCGCCTGGCCGCCGCCGGCCCTGCGGAGCGGACGGGGCTGCGGCGCAGGATGGGCCACTGGCGGACGGTCGCGGACCGGACGAGCCAGGGCACCCTCTCCCCCGAGAGCCTGGCCCGCGGCTACGGCCCGGTCGTCGCGGCGCAGCAGGAGGCGGCGGCGCACGCGCACCTCGCCGAGGAGTGGACGGCGCGCGAGAACGCCAACCTCGGCATCGCCGGCCTCGCCGCCGTCGCCGGCCTGCTCGTCGGCACCGCGCTGTCCATGCCCGCCGCCAGGGGGCCCGCGCGGTTCCTCGTCATCGCGGGTCTGGTGGTGGCGTTCGGCGCGACGCGGCTCGTGTACGTCAACGCCGACGACCCGCACGGCCTGCCCGCCGAGGCCCTGGCCGCGTACGTCGAGGGCACCGTCGCCCAGCAGCTCGGCGACCCGGCGTCGGCCGTGGAGTCGTTCGTCAAGGCGGTCGAGATCGACTCCGAGTACGCCGCCGCGTGGCAGTCGCTCGGCGACAGCTACCTCGCGGACGTCGACGCGCGCACCGCGGGGTGGGCCACCGAGGCGTACGAGCGCGTCCTCGAGCTGGAGCATCCGACCGGCACCGTGCTCAACAACCTCGCGTACGCCGGTCTGCTCTCCGGCAGGACCGACGCCGCCGCGGAGCACGCCGCCGCCGCGCAGGAGCTGCTACCCGGCGACCTGCGCGTCGCCGCCACCGTCGCCGAGGTGCTCGTCGCCCGCGGCGAACGCCGCGCCGCGCTGACGGCCGCCGACCGGCTCATCGCGCGCGTGGCCGAGGAGTCGGCCTCGCTGCGGGAGGAGCTGTTCTCGGCGCTGCGCCGCGACGAGCTCGACCTCACGGCGGCGGGTGTGCAGCCCGCGCTGCGGGACGAGTTCTTCGCGCGGTTCCGGCGGGCGGCGGCGACACTGGAGGCGTTCGGCTCGCCGGCTCCCCGCGACGCGGGCGATGCGACGGTCGCGGTCGAGACGGCGTACGACAGGAACTCCCTGCGCATGACGTACGCGCTCACCTGCGACGGCGTCCGGCCCGAGGACCGGATCGGCATCCGCGTGTACGCCCGCACGGAGCTGGTCGCCTCCGCCGCGTACCGCGTGACCAAGCGCCCGTGCCCCATCCGCGACGCGCTGCCGGTGGACCCCGGCACGTACACGATCGAGGTCTACGTCAACGGCAACCGGGCAGGCAGCATGCAGGAGGCGTTCCGCTTCTAGTAGGGCTTGGCGAATCGCCGCGCATGATCACGTGCGGTGACGGCGTCGGGGTCGCTCCGCAACCGGGTTGCGGGCCGTGCGGGGAAAAAGCGCAGATCGCACCCCGATCCGCGCGAAGGCGCTCACCTGCGGCGCGGCGGGACACGCTCGGCCACCATGAGGCCGTTTCGCCAGCGCTACTAGAGCGCGTGCGCACCGTGGGGCTGGGGCACGCGGACGCGCAGCGCGACCGCGACGGCCGCCAGCACGACGGCCGCCGCGAGCAGCACCCGCAGCAGGCCGCCGCGGCCGGCGTCGTGGTGACGAGCCGGCGGCGCCAGGTCGATCGAGCTGAGGCCGGTCGCGCTGGGCGAGGTGTCGTCGGCGAGCAGGTCGCGGTACCGCCAGCCGCCGAGGCCTGGGATGCCACGGGACCCGATGACCGCACCGACCTTCGGGACGATCGTCCGTCCGGGCGGGCGGACGGTCTTCCCGCCCAGCACCTGCGGGTCCCGCACCTCGCCGCCGAGCGGGTTGTCGACCAGCGGCTTGGCGTACGGGCCCTTGGTGAGCACCACGCCGCACGGGCCAATGTCCTCGAACCGGACGCCGAACGGATCGTGAGTGAACGCCCACACGACGAAGTGCCAACAACCCCAGTTCGCGCAGTCGTGCTCGCCGCCGGTCCCGAGCATTCGGTCGCCGAAGGTGATCCCGTCTACGCAGAACGCGGCCCCGGCGTCGTACCGGATCCGCAGCTCGGCGTCGCCCGTCGGCGCGACCGCGCCGCGGTACGCCGCCGGACCGCAGTTGGACGTCGGCTCGGACGACTCGCGGATCGTCGCCCAGCAGCCTGGCTCCCAGCACAGGGGGACGTGGACACCGTTGCTGTAGCCGAGCGTGAGGAGAACGCCGCACCTGTCGTCCCGCTTTATCTCCAAGGTGCGGGCCCCGGCCCAGACGACAGGGTCGGGGGTCAGCGTGATCGTGGGAGTCGGTGTCGGCGTGCCGGTGGGGCCCGCCGTCGATGGCGAGGCATGCGGGTGCGGAGGGTGGGCGGGGTGGCTGGGGTGCGGCCGCGCCGATGCCGGCGGGGTGCCGGGGGGCCTGCCGGGCGGCTTGCCGCGCGCCGCGGCGCTGCCCGCCAGGCCGAGCGCCACCGACGAGCCCGCCAGCGCGCACACCAGCACGACGATCCGGAGCCTTGTCCCTACCATCGCGTCCCCCGCGAGCCGGCAGCTGTGGCGACGAACGCTAATCGCGCCGGCCCGCGAATTCCGGGAAACGAAAAAGAATGGCGATGCGTCACCGCACGACTGCGGAACGCACGCGTCAGAGCGCGGTGACGAGGTCGAACGGGTCGGCGTTGGCGGCGGGGTCGCCCGACGTCGCGGTCACGAGCACCGACCCCTCGCCGGCGGACTCGACATCGGCGGGCAGCCGGTCGGCCGCCACGAACAGCACGGCACCGTCGAGCGGCGGCAGCGCCTCGTCACCCGACCCCAGGCCGGACGCCGACACCACCGACGCGAACGACGCCGGGACCTCGCGCGCGGACCCGTCGGCGTAGCGCACCCAGACTCGCGCGGCGCGCCCCGCGGCGTGCGCCGCCGCGACGTCGAGCAGCGTCGCGCGCCGCGACGTCCCGAACGCCAGCTCCATGTCCTCCCCCACCCGGCGCAGGGTGTCGGCGTAGCGCCGGATGCCGTGGCCGTAGCCGAACGCGGTGACGTTGAGGTCGGTCCAGCGCAGCGTGCGGTCCACGAGGTGCACGACCATCGGCACGAGCACCTTGGCCTCGGTCGTCAGGTCGAAGCGCAGCGCCACCCGCGCGGGGTCGAACTGCGCCCCGCCCGCCACCGGCAGCGAGAACCCGGCGAACGCGTCGTCGAGGTCGCCGAACGGCACGTCGTTGTACGAGAACACGACAGGCACGGCGTACGTCACCCCGGCCGCGACGAGCGTAGGCAGCCTCAGGTCGAGGAACTCCGTCGCGCCGAGCGGCGCGGGCGCCGACGTGAGGTCGCCGGAGTGCACCGCGGAGTGGCCAAAGCGCAGCTGGGTGTAGTCGCAGTGGGCGACGTACCGCCACGCGTCATCGAGGAGCAGCACAGACAGGTCGAGGTCGACGCGCGTCCCCTCGGGGTCGGTCCAGTGCAGGAACAGCCGCACCGTCTCCCCCGGCGGGATCGCGACGCGCGCGCCGCGCGGCAGCGTCGTGCTGGCGGGCGCGACGGTACGGCTGCGGCTCGGCGCGGGGTACTCGGCGAGCGCCGCGTCGACCACCGCGACGTCGAAGCGGGGCAGGCCGGCGGCACGGCGTACGAGCGCGTCCGCGAGCGCGGCGCGGAACGCGTCGGGCGTGCCGGGCGGCAGCAGCGGCCGCCGGTCCGGCGCGGACCAGGAGCGCATGACGCTGCCGCGCGGGAAGAACACCCGCCGCGGTGTTCCCGCCTCGCGGCCCGCGTCGCGTCCCTTCTCCGGCCCTTCCGCGGGGTCGCGACGCGCGCGCAGCCCGTCGAGCCTGCTCTCAGCGGCCGCCTCGACGGCGGCCTGCCCCTCGGCCACCGCTGAGGGCATCGCCGCCGCGGGCGGCGGCTCGTCGCGGGCGGACAGCGCGGCGTACGCCGCCAGCGCGACCGCTGCCGCCGCGTCCTCCGCCGCCTTGCCCGCCAGCGCGGCGAGCGCGGCGTGACCCTCGGGCGGCGTCAGGCGCGCGAGGTGGTCGAGCCGCCGAAGTAGCTCACCGGGGCGCGTCGAGAGCAGCCGCGTGGCGGAGCCGGTGTCGCCGTCGGCGAGGTACGCCTCGACGCGCGACGCGAACGTCCGCGCCCTCGCCACCACGCCGTCCCCGGTGACGACGGCGCGCACCGTGCCCTTCTCGCCGGCGGCGAGGATCGCGCGGCCGACGGCGGACCCGGCGGCGTACGGCGTGCCGCGCAGCACCGCGAAGCAGACCGCGGCCGCGGGGTATCGGTCCGCGCGCTCGAACGGGTGCAGCCGCTCCCCGAGCCGCTTCCAGACAGCGGGGTGGCGCAGCACGTCCTCGACGGCGTTGCGGAGGTCGAACGTCTCGTACGCCGCCAGCGCCGCGCGCCGCAGCGGCCGCGACAGCGGGCCGACCCGCGCGACGGGTGTGAAGACAGCGGGCTCGATCGCCGGCCGCCACCGCTCGCTGGCGTGACCCTCGACCGGCTTCGCGGGCAGCACGAGGCCCGGATCGCCGCCGGCGAGCGACCAGAGCGTCCGCGCGACGTCGGTCGCGTTGGTCCACCGCGCGGCGACGGCGTCGAGCGCGACGGCGGGGTCGCCGCGCAGCGCGAGGGAGAGGACGTACGCCAGCGTCTCCCGCACGGGCACGTCGCCGGGCAGCCAGCCGAGGTCGCCCGGGGCCGTCGTCGCGGCGACGAGCAGCGCGAGGTCGGCGCGGTCGCCCTCGCTCAGCGGCGCCGCGCGCGTGACGAGCGCGTCGCGCAGCTCGGCGGCGTCGGCGTCGCGGTGGGTGCGCCCGACGACGCGACGGAAGCGCAGCGGCGCCGAGGGCGGCGGCCGCCAGCCCGGCGCCGTGACCGCGAGGAACGGGTCGTCGGGGTCGATGCGCCGGTGGCAGATGGGGCACGCCGAGTAGTCCGACCCGTCGAAGCACGTACGGCAGACGAGGTGCCCGCACGGCGACACCGGCGCGACGCGGTCCTCGGCGGCGCAGAGCACGCACGGCTGGCCCGGCTCCTGCGCGAGGAACGCGAGGACCCGCTCGACGTACAGCGCGGCGGTGTTCTCCGGCGTCGTGTCCGGGAAGCGCCGGAACAGCGGCACGTGCGGCCGGTCCGCGCCGGTCTCCGCGTCGAGGGTGGCGAGCAGCCAGTCGGCCCACGCCGTACGCAGCGGGCCGCGCAGCGACGCGAACGCCTCGCGTGCAGCGGCGTCGAGGACCCAGCCGCGCTCGGCGAGGTCGACCTCGAGGGAGTCGACGAAGCCGTCGTCCCCGGTGGCATCGCCGGGCGGAAGGTGCAGCCGGCGGCGACGGCTCAGCAGCAGGGTGGCGAGGGTGTCCATCGGCGTCCGTCCGGGGAGCAGGCGAAAGGCGGGGACGGAAGGTCGCGACGCTAGTGTGCCGGGCGCTCCCGAAGGAGCCCCGGTCCCCTGAGAGTGGAGAAGGAAGCGCCACGGGGAGCCGTCCCCGCCGGTCTTCGATGCTAGTCGCGCGAGGGCGCGGCGTCAGCGGCTTTCAGCCGAGGTGCGCGACGTCGTTGACGCGGCGTACCTGCGCCCCGCCGTCGGGGAACCAGTCGGCCTGCGAGATCGACGCGAGGTCGAGGTAGAGCCGGTAGAGGACGCTCGGCGGCGCGTCGAGCGCGAGCCGCAGCAGCACCTTGATCGGCGTGACGTGGCTGACGACGACGACGCGTTCGCCGGGGTGCGCGGCGAGGACCGCGTCGCGCGCCTGACGCACCCGCCGGGTCACCGCCGCGAACGACTCCCCCTCCGGCGCGGCCACGTCGGCGTCGCCCATCCACTCACTGAGAAGGCCGGGGTCGCGGTCCTGGATCTCCGCGAACGTGAGCCCCTCCCACGCCCCGAAGTCGCACTCCCGCAGGCGTTCCTCGACGCGGACCTCCAGCCCGAGCGCGTCTGCCATCGCGACGGCGGTGTCGTACGCGCGCTTCAGCGGCGACGTCCACACGGCGGTCACCCCGCCGAGCGACGCGGCCCGCTCGGCCAGTGCCTTCGCCTGCGCGACACCCACGTCGGTCAGCGGCGGGTCGCCGATGCCACTGAAGCGACCGGCCACCGACAGGTCGGTCTGGCCGTGCCGGACGAGCAGCAGCGACGTCGGCGTCCCCGTCGGCGGCCGCCACCCGCGATGCGCGGGCGCCTCGGCCACCGCGCCCGTCGCGCGGACCCACTGCTCGCCGCGCGCGGCGGCGTCCATGGCCTCGTTGGCGAGACGGTCGGCGTGGGAGTTCAGCTCGCGGCGGATATGCGTGAACGTCACCTCGGGCAGCTCCGCGACGACCGCCGCCGCCTCGCGCCGCAGGATGCGCATGTCCGGGTGCTTGACCTGCCAGCGCCCGGCCATCTGCTCGACGACGAGCTTGGAGTCCATCCGTACGTCCACGCGGTCCACGTCACCGAGCGCGGCCGCGGCCCGCAGGCCCGCGATGAGGCCGCGGTACTCGGCGACGTTGTTGCTCGCGGTGCCGATGCCCTCGGCGACCTCGGCGAGGACCTCGCCGGACGCGGCGTCCTTGACGACGGCGCCGTAGCCGGCGGGTCCCGGGTTGCCCCGCGACCCGCCGTCGGCCTCGACGACGACGCGCCGCGGCACTAGAGGCCGCTGTCGGCCGTACGGACGAGGATGCGCCGGCACTCCTCACAGCGCAGCACCTCGTCCTCGGGCGCCGTGCGGAACCGCGACATCTCCGTCGGCGGCATCGTGAGATGGCACCCCTGGCACTGCGCGCGGTGCAGCGCGGCCGCGCCGGTGCCCGCGTCGGCGCGGATCTTCTCGTACAGCGCCAGCAGGTCCTCCGGCAGCCCCGCCGCCACCGAGGAACGTTCCTCCGTGCGCATCGCCGCCTCGGAGTCGATCGACGCGAACGCCTCGTCGCGGCGCGCCGCCGCCTCCTCCATCGCCGCCGTCACCGTGTCGCGCTCGGCGGTCAGCGCGGACAGGCGACCCTCGATCTCCTCGCGGCGTTCCATGTGCTCGAGGACGACCTCCTCGAGGTCGCCCTGCCGCTTGGCGAGCGAGTCGAGCTCGTGCCGCAGGCTCTCCAGCTCCTTGGCGTGCGACACCGCGCCGGTGTCGAGCCGCTGCTGGTCGCGGGCCATGCGGGTGCGGACGACGTCGACGTCGTTCTCGACCTTGCGCTGCTCGCGGTCGGCGTCGGACAGCTCGGTCTCGGCGCCGACGACGAGGTCGCGCAGCTCGTCGAGGCGGGTCTCGGCCTTCTCGATCTCGGCGAGCTCGGGGAGCGTGCGGCGCCGGTGCGCGAGGCGGTCCAGCGCGGCGTCGATCCCCTGCAGCTCCAGGAGTCGCAGCTGGGCTTCCGGGGCGGCTTTCACGCGAGCGTGCTCCAGGGGTCGGTGACGGTCGTCGAGACGTGCGTACGGACGCCGCCGACCTTATCCGCGACGCGTTCCGCCGCGTCGGCCAGCCAGGGCTGCTCGGTCGCCCAGTGCCCCGCGTCGATGAGCGCCAGACCGCGTTCGCGGGCCTCGCTGACGGGATGGTGGCGCAGGTCGGCGGTGACGTAGACGTCGGCGCCCGCCCTGCGCGCGGTGTCGATCAGGTCGTCGCCGGAGCCGCCGCAGACCGCGACCGTCTGGACCGGCATGGACGCGTCGCCCGCAACGCGGATCGGGTTGCCGCAGAACGGCAGCGCCGCCCGCACCGACGCCGCGAACTCCCCCAGCGTCGTCGCCTCGGCGAGCGTCCCCACGCGGCCGACGCCGCGGTCGTGCGGGAGCAGGACGGGGATGACGTCGTACGCCGGCTCCTCGTACGGATGCGCGCCCAGGAGCGCCCGGATCGCCTGGGGCAGAACGCGTTGCGGCACCAGCATCTCGACGCGGCGCTCGGTCGTGTGCGTGCGCTCCCCCGGCTCCCCGATCGCCGGGTTGGCGTCCTTGGTGGCCTCGTACGTCCCCGTCCCCTCGGCCCACCAGGCGCAGCGCTCGTACGCCCCGATGGTCCCCGCGCCCGCGGCGGCGAGCGCGTCGACCACCTTGTCGGTGGCGTCGGGCGGGACGTAGACGGCGATCTTCACGGCGTCGTCCGGCGGGCCTGGCGCGAGCGGCGCGAGGTCGCGGACGCCGAGCGTCCGCGCGAGCACGTCGCTGACGCCCGGAGAGGCGACGTCGGCGTTGGTGTGTGCGACGTACAGCGCGATCCCCTCGCGGACGAGCCGGTCGACGAGGGCGCCCTTGTAGTCGGTGACGGGCACGCCGTGGACGCCGCGCAGCAGCAGCGGGTGGTGCGTGACGAGCAGCGTCGCGCCGCGGCGCACGGCCTCGTCGACCGTCGCCGCGACCGGGTCGACGGCGAACAGCGCCTCGGCCGCCTCGGCGTCGGGGTCGCCGGTGACCAGGCCGACGGCGTCCCAGTCCTCGGCCCACGACGGGTCGTAGAGCGACTCGAGTGCGGCGACCCAGTCGCCGATGCGCGCGGTCACCGCGCGAGCGACATCCGGACGCGGATCGACGTGCCCGCCGCCGACGAACGGACCTGCACGAGGTCGCAGAGCCGGTTGACGATCCACACGCCGCGGCCACCCTCCTGCTCCAGCTCCGGGTCCGTACGCCCCACCAGCGGGTCGCGGATGATGCCGGCGTCGCGGACCTCGCAGAACACGTCGCCCTCGTCGTGCCAGAACGCCACCACGCCGCGGCCGCCCGCATGCGTCAGCGAGTTGATGGCCAGCTCGTGCACGGCCATGGCGAGGTCGTCGATGCGTGCCAGCGAGAGACCCGCCGCGGCGGCGTTGCCGCGGACGAACGTGTGCACCACGTCGAGCGGGTCACGGCCGCCGAAGGTCAGCTCGACGGCGTTCGCCGGCCGCGGCGGCAGCGGGTCGTCGGGGAGGTCGATCTGGTACACCGCGCTGGTGCCCTCGTCGCGCACGTACGGATGCGTCGTCATCGCCTCGGCGACGACGTCGGGCGGGAGCGCGGCGACGTCGTACGGGCAGACCAGCGACCAGTCGTACGTCCCGGCGAAGGCGACGTTGAGCAGCGTCTCGTGCCGGCGGCACTCGACGAGCTCGTCGGCGCTCCGCGCCGGGTGCACAGGCTCGCCGATGCCGCGCGCGGGGCGGCCCGGCGGGCGGTCGGCCTCGAAGCGGCGCCAGACCGGGATGATGCGCGACGGGTTCCTGCCGACGGCGTCCATGTCGCCGAACGTCACCCCGTCGGCTTCGCGCCCGAGCGCGTCGCGGAGCAGCGCCAGCTTGGACCCGGGGACGACGACGAGTACCGGCTCGCCGTGGGCGACGCCGTCGAGGATGAACGGCACGGTGCGCGCGACGAAGTCGGCGTCCCCCGCGTAGAAGAGCGCCTCGTGCCGGAAAGAGCTCCGGTCAGGCGCCGTCCCGGCCGCTGCCACGCGTCCAGGCTAACGCGGCGACGGCCGCCGATTCGGGCGAATGCCCCAATCGGCGGCGCGTCGTGGACCGCGGGCTACGCGAGGTCGATGTGGTGCCACTGCCCCAGGACGTAGAGCGAGATGAGGTGACGGTTGGGGTCGGGGTGCCCGGCGACCGACACGAGCGGCACCTCGACGAGGCAGACGCCCTGGTAGCTCAGGCAGAGGCCGCTGCCGGGGGTGCCGATCGTGACGTCGCCGAGGTCGACGGACGCGCCCTCCCAGCAGAGCACCTGCGTACCGACGATCACGGGGGCGTCCTGGACGCAGACCACGTACGCGGTCACGGACGGGTTGGCGGAGTCGGTGCCGGCGAGGATGGCGATCTCGCCGCCGATGCCGCCCGGCTGGCCGTACGGCGTCGTGCTGTAGCAGATGTGCACCTGGCCGGCGGGCGAATACACGACCTCGAGGCCGAGCGTGACGGGCGTGTTGACGAGCGGGACCTCGACGTGGCCGCTCGACGGGATGCCGTCGCCGCAGTACTCGGACGGGCCGTCGCCGGCGGACGCCGGCGCGGCGCCGAGACCGACGAGGAGGGTCGCGGCGCCGAACGCCGCGACGAGGGTACGGATGCGCATGGGATCTCCTGGACACGTAGGGACCGCCCGGAGCCACGGGCGGCGCCGGACGGGTGTGCGCCAGCGCAGTTCGACGGCGGTGGAGCGGGACCTGCCGCGCGGGTCAGCGGCCGCGCTGCGCGAGCGAGCAGAGGTAGCGCTCGCGCTGCGTGACGAAGCTGATCGGGCGGTTCGGGCCGACGCGCCACGACCCGTCACTCTGGCTCTGCGTGGGCCGCTTCGCCGTGCGGTCGAAGCGCAGGATGTCGATGCCGCGCGCCGCGTCGACCGAGTAGACGTACTCGTCGTCGATCCAGTACGCCGCCCAGGCCTCCGTCGCGACCGGCTGGAACCAGCCCACCTCGGTGATCCTGCCGGTCGTGCGATGGACGTCGAAGAAGCGGATGCCGTTCTCGTACCAGCCGGCCGCGACGACGCCCTTGCGGTAGTCGAACCAGTGGCTCGAGCAGCCGACGGCGTTGACGGCGGGGTTGCCGTCGGCGTAGTTGCCGGCCTTCGGGAAGAACGTGTCGAGCGCCTTGTACCGCTCGCCGCGGTCGAAGTTCGCGATGCT
Organism: Frankiaceae bacterium; assembly: GCA_035556555.1. GTDB lineage: Bacteria > Actinomycetota > Actinomycetes > BP-191 > BP-191 > BP-191. The sequence goes on along the minus strand of DATMES010000011.1, from coordinate 9,963 downwards.
CCATGACGTGATCCCGGAGCCGCCGGGGCAGGAGACGGTGTTCATCGTCTCGCCGCCGGAGAGCAGCAACTCGCCCGGTCGCAGCGCCGGGCTGGTGTCGCCCTTGCGGCGCGGCCGCCACTGGTCCGCGTCGGGGCGGATGTTGTTGTGCCCGGCGCTGGTCGGCCTGCCGGCGAACTTCGGCCGCGTCGCGACCTTGCGCGGGTTCGCGGGGTCGCGGCGCGGGTCGAACATCTGCAGCCCGCCGTCGGAGACGAGGAAGCCGGCGGCGTCGAGGTTGGCGGCGTGTCCGCTGCCGCCCCACCGCCCGGCGGGCTTCGGGTTGGCGCGGTCGCGGATGTCGTACGCCCAGCCGAACGACGCGTACAGGTAGCTGCACCTCGCGTCGGAGCAGGCGACCGTGTGCGAGCCCTCCTCGATCGTGCTGGCCAGCCTCGGTACGAGCGGGTTCGTGGTGTCGACGACGTACGTCGCCGAGGGGATCTCCGACGCGATGATCGCCACCGAGCCGTCGCGCGCGACGGAGACCGCTTCGTTCTCGAAGTGCGGCAGCTCGAGGTGGCCGAGCGGCACGGGGACCATCGGGTTCGTGACGTCGTAGATGGTCAGCCCGCGCAGGCCGGTGACGTAGAAGCGGCGCTGCGTGCCGACCGTGACGACCTTCGCGCCGATGCCGGGGACGTCGACGGGGATCGTGCCCTGCCACGTGACGTTCGTGGACATGAAGCCGCCGACGCCGGGGTCGCCCGTGGCGGGGCCGCTCACAGGGACGCTGAACGCGAGGGAGACGACCGCGGCGAGCGTGCGCCGTCGTACGGCCATCACGCGCGCCTCTGGGCCTGGCTGCACAGGAGCCGCTCGCGCCGGCTGACGAAGCTGAGGGGACGGTTCGGGTCGAGACGCCAGGAGGCGTCGCTCTGGCTCTGCGCCGGCGGCGCGGCGTCCCTGTCGAAGCGGAGGATGTCGATGCCGCGGACCGCGTCGACCGAGTAGACGTACTCGTCGTCGATCCAGTACGCCGCCCACGCCTCCGTCGCGACGGGCTGGTACCAGCCGACCTCGGTGATGTCGCCGGTCGTGCGGTGCACGTCGAAGAAGCGGACGCCGTTCTCGTACCAGCCCGCCGCGACGACGCCGTCGCGGTAGTCGAACCAGTGACTGCTGCAGCCCAGCGCGTTGACCGCCGGATTGCCGTCCACGTAGTTGCCGGCGCTCGGGTAGAACGTGTCGAGCGGCGTGAACGTCGCGCCGCGGTCGAAGTTGGCGATGCTCCACGACGTGATGCCGGAGCCGCCCGGGCAGCTGCCTGTCGACAGCGTCTCGCCGCCGGTGAGCAGCAACTCGCCGGGGCGCAGCCCGGGGCTCGTGTCGCCGGCCGCGCGCGGCTGCCAGAGGTCGGCGTCGGGGCGTTGGTTGTTGTGACCGAGGCTGACCTGCTGCCCGGAGATGTCACCCATCTCCGCGACCAGCGTCGGGCTCGCGGGGTCGGTCCTCGGGTCGTACATCTTCAGCGACCAGTCGGCGATGACGTAGCCGGCGTCGTCGAGGTTGGCGGCGTGCGTGAAGCCGTAGCCCTCACCGCCCCAGTCCGCGACCTTCTTGGGGTTGGCGCGGTCGCGGAGGTCGTACGCCCAGCCGAACGACGCGTACAGGTAGCTGCACTCCGCGTCCGAGCAGGCGGCGGTGTGCGTGCCCTCGGCGATGACACTCGCCAGCGTCGGGACCGCGGGGTTGGTGGTGTCGACGACGTACGTCGTCAGGCCGGCCTCCGACGCGATGATCGCGACCGAGCCGTCGCGCGCGACGGCGACGGCTTCGTTCTCGAAGTGCGGCAGCTCGAGGTGGCCGAGCGGGATCGGGAGCGCCGGGTCGGTCACGTCGTAGATCGACAGGCCGCGGGCGCCCGTGACGTAGAAGCGGCGCTGGCCGCCGACCGTCACGACGTCGGCGCCGATGCCGGGGACGTCGACGGGGAGCGTGCCGTGCCAGGTGACGTTGGCCGAGGAGAACGCGCCGATCCCGGGGACGACGGCGGCGTTCGCCGTGGGGGTGGCGAGCGCGACGGCGGCGAGCGCGACGAGGGTACGGCGGCGCAGGGGCATGGCTGGGCATCCGTTCACTGGGGTGCCCGAATTGTGGGGGCTGGCACCGGGTTTGGCGAGAGTGGCCTGGATTCCGCGGAAACGACCGAAGGATCGCGGTGCGGAGGGCGTAGATCCGGTACCCGGTGGCATCCAGGCCACCCGATCACAGGCAGGTACCCCCTATGCGCAAGACACTCGCCCGCACCGGCGCACTGCTGATCCTCACGACCGTCGCGCTGCCCGCCCCCGCGAACGCCGCTGCCTCCTGCTCCGGCGACCCCTGCGCCGCGGTGTCATGCACCAGGACCCACGCGTCCGCCGCCGCCAACGGCAGCGAGTACGCCCACGCGATCGCCTCCGCCGGCGGGCTCACGGCGCAGGCCGTCAAGCACGGCGGCGGGTCGGCTACCGCGGAGGCCAACGGCGGTCTGCCGACGGAGGCGGACGCCAAGGCCAAGAAGAACTGGAGCCTCGCGGAGGACACCGCGAAGTGCTCCGTCAACGCGTCGGGGCAGATCGGGACCGACATCCTCGACATCCTCGAGGACCCGCCCGTCCCCGTGTCCATCGGGTGCGTCTCGGACGACCGGATCACGGCCACCGAGAGCTTCGCCGGGCGCCTCCACGTCCGCGCGGACGGCGGTCTCGCCCTCGTCGACAGCGCCACCGGCCGGGGCCTTTCGCTGGTCGACCTCGCGGCGCCGTTCGACGGCACCAGCCTCGACGCGCTCGCGCCCGTCGACTCCCGCGGCATGACGCCGACGGCGGCCGTCGTCGAGCTCGCGTTCGTCGACCGCCCGGACGTGTCGAGCTGCGAGGCCAAGCTCACCCTCTGAGCCCGGCACCGGCCAGGCACGGGCAGGGGCAGCCTCGCAGCGGGGCTGTCCCTGCCCTCCGCCCGGGCGCTGGACCGGCGAGCAGGCGTACCTCCCCACTGCCGGGACCCACGCCTGGCGAGCGGTCGCGGCGACGGGACGAGCACTGTCCCGCTTCGTTTATCGCGAGGGATTGACCATGCACGAACGGCGATCGCTCAGAGCAGGGGGACGACCTCCTGGGCTCCGCGGCGCCGTCACCTTCTCAGCACTCTGACAAGAGATCACCGGAGGTCTCACCATGCGCCGTCTGCTTCTCGTACCCCTCGCGGCCCTCGCTCTGGCGTCACCAGCGTCGGCTGCCGGCATCGCCGGCCCCGAGTGCGACTCGCCGTCGCGCCCCCACGTCCACGTCGGCGTGAACTGCTACGCCGACGGCCCGGGCTGGTGTGGCTTCTACGCAGCCGTTCTGCTCGTCGAGATGTGCCCGGTCGGCAAGATCGAACTCGGCCCGTAGGCCAGTCGGGCATCGACGAGCCCGGTACAACCCGCGCCGTCGGCACACCAGCCTTGGCATGATCGCCCCCGCCGCGTTCGAAGCACACCGCCGAACCGGCAGCATGATCACCACACCCAATGTCCGGGGAACCGGGTCAGGCTCCCGGCGTGTCAGAACTCCCGATCGCGACCGCGCCGAGAGTCGTCGCGGTCCACCCGAACGCCAGAGGAACTCATCGCGCGCGAGTCGAGCAGTGTCCTGGGTGGAGTGAACGTCACGGGCGCAGGATGAAGTTGGCGGCGACGCTGTGCGTGCTACTGGTTCCGGCAGCAGCGGCCGTGTGATAACTCACGTGGTCGCCCTCCGGCATGCCGCCCGGCTGGAACACGAGATAGAACTCCTGCGAGGCGCCGCCGTCCTGCGGCGAGAACCGACCCTGACGCCCCCAGTTCCGTCGTCCGTACCGCGACACGGCGTCGCAGGCGTTCGCAAGATCGAGACTTCCCACGCCGTCGATACACGCGTCAGTCAATGCGGCCAGCGGCGGGTATCCGCCGGTAACCGGCATCGGGTAGCTCGATTCGTAGACATGGGTGAGCGCGCCAACGTAGGACGGCCCGCCGTCAACCGGCAGCGGCAACGCCGTCGTCCCGACCGGTGCGCGCACGGCGGCCGCGCTGTCGAGCAGGATCGGAGCCTCGCGGAAGTTGAACTGCGTCGGGCGCGTGGCAGTGACCACGCGGCTGCGCGGCAGGTCGGACTTCAGCGTCGGGATGCGGATCTCGCCCGCGCCGTCGCACAAGAGGTGCAGCCGGTAGTGGCCGGCCGGCAGCCGCAACGGATCGGGGATCGCCCGCGCCGCCAACGGGATCGGCATCCTGCGCTTCGGGCTTTCCGCGGGCCGGAAGCTCGCTACGTCGAGCAGTCCGAACGCCGTGACGTCGGCGCGCTTCGGATCCACCCCGACGGGCTGGAACAGGAAGCCGCGGTAGCGACCGCAGCCGCGCCAGGTGAACACCGGCGGACTGCCGCACCAGTCGATGCCGCCGTCATCCTCCTGCACCGTCAGCGGGCGCGACAACACGACCTCGGCCGACCGGGAGCCGCCCGAAGTGCGCACCGTCAGCGAAGTCAGCTTCTTCGGGTACTCCCGCGGACCGTCATCCTTTTGACACCACGTGTGGTCCGAACGTGCCGTGGCGGAGCTGGGCTCGCGCGGGATGTCAGGCCCCGTGTTCGCTGCTCCAGCAGGTTCCGCGACAAGCGCGACAACGACCAGCAACAACCCCGCGCTGCGGATCCTCCACACGACAAACTCCCCCGCTCGACTCCCGACGACAGATACCTCGTTTCGCGTCCGCTTCTGCCGTTCCTGCCCGAGCGCGGGCAGGACGCGTCGAGCGGTGGGCGATCGACCACCTCGAGTTGGCGCTGTAGCGCCGCGAGAGCTTCGTGCGGCCCTGCTCGATCCGGCGGGTGAGCCACTCGCGTTCGTTCTTGACGGCGGTGAGCCGGCTGCGGCGTCGAGGGGTGATTCCGTTCGACTCGCGCCCCCGCCGCGACGAGCGCCTCGATCTGCTTGTCGCTGGTGGCGCCGAAGGTCGGTGCCCGCAGGCCGCTCCGACCGGGGCTAGTTCGTCGTGGGCGCTGTGCTGCGCGCGGGTCATGGGTCTGCGTTCCAGGGTCGCGAATGGACACGACGGCGCGAGGCCGAAGTTCACTTTCGACATCCGGTTGGCTGATGTGGAAGTTCCGTCGCCACGCCCGCACAGGCGGGCAAAGCTTCGCTCGCGTCCACGCCTTCCGCGAGCCGGTCACCCCTTCCCTCGCGCACCGCATCTCCGACCCCGACGATTAGATCGTCGGGTGTCCGCACCTCCGCACCGTCAATGCCGATCACGACTGCGCCGGCCTGCAAGGCGTGCATCGCAGACGGCTGCGCGGCTGCACCCGACGCGACCAGGCAGCCACCCCGTCCGAGGACCTGGTCGAGCGCAACTTCCGTCCCGCAGCGCCGGACCGGCTCTACGTCGCCGACATCACCCAGCACCGCACCAGCGAGGGCTGGTTCTACCTCGCCGTCGTGCTGGACTGCTTCAGCCGCCGCGTCGTCGGCTGGGCAATGGCCGACCACATCCGCTCCAAGCTCGTCGTCGACGCGCTGCAGGTGGCCGTGTGGAACCGCCGCCCCGCCCCCGGCGCGATCCACCACAGCGACCACGGGTCGACCTACACCAGCTGGGCGTTCGGGCACCGGCTGCGCGAGGCCGGGCTTCTCGGCGTCCGAGGATGACGTTGTGCGGCTGCTCCTCGGTCACCTCGCCACCCAGGCCGAGGCGTGCCGCTCCCCCCGCCGAGCCAGTACCCCGGGCGCCTCCCCCGCGCCGAGGTAGTAGTCGGGCGGCGCTGCGCGCGACCTGGCTCAGGTAGTAGTCCTCCGACCCACCCCCATCCGCCCGACGCTCAGCACGCCGTGTTTTCCATGCCGTCGGAATCGGCCGCGCATCGCACTCGGGGACGCGGGGGCGCTCGGCCTCTAGCCCACAGGTTCCGGTTGTCGAACTACGACGGGGGCGAAGCCGGGCGCTGGCCGGGAGAGGTTCCGGTGGTGCGGAAGACGACTTCGGCGGCGACTTCCCGCAGCTTGCGGTTTTCGGCCTGCGATTGCATAGCGAGGATGCCGAACGCGAGGTCGGCGGTGCAGCCGTTGCGCCCCATGATGATCCCCTTCGCCTGTTCGATGACCCCGCGGGTGGCGAGCGCGGCCTCCAGGTTCCTGGCGGTCGCGACGGCGTCGTTGTACGCGGCGGCGTTGGCGGCGACGACGGAGGCGAAGTCGGCGAGGTGGCGGGCGGCGTCGATGGCGGGCCCGTCGTAGGCATGGGGCCGACGGCTGTAGAGGTTGATCCCGCCCAGCGGGCGGTCGTCGTGGGTGAGCGCGACGCTGAGGATCGAGTGGAAGCCTTCACGCGCGCACGCCTCGCGGAACGCCTCCCACCGCTGCTCGTCCGAAATCGAGGCGGACATCGTCGTCTGCATGTCGCGGCTCGCTTCGACGCAAGGACCGTCCAGCTCGGCGTACTGCGCCTCGTCGCATCGCAGCGCGCCGTCACCGGTTGCGGCGGGGGTCGTCGGCTTGCCGTCACGGAGCAGCGTGACGCTCGCCTCCGAACAGGCCGGGAGCGTCCTGCACGCGATCGAGGCGAGGTTGCGCATGGTGTGCTGGAGGTCGTCGCGGGTGAGCAAGATCCGGACGAGTCCGGTCAGTGCGTCGTTGACGTTCTCGGCCAGGTCGTCCAACGGGGTGCCCTCGGTCGCACATGACCAGGGCGGACTCCGACAGGCATTCGTGCCCGTCATCCTCGCGACGCCGGCGGTCAGCGGCTGTGCCGTCCGAGGCTTGTCGTTAAACCGGGGGCGTCCTGCACCCCCACCGTACGCCCCTTCCGAGAGGACACGTCGACCTGGCGCCATTGCGCCGCCGAGCGGCGGTGTCCCGCGGTGGGTCTAGCCCGCCTCGGCGGCTTCGCCGGCGGCGGCGCGCAACGTCTCCAGCGAGCGGGCGAGGAGCCGCGAGACGTGCATCTGCGAGATGCCGACCTTGGCCGCGATCGCCGACTGCGGCAGGTCGTCGAAGAACCGCAACTTCACGATGCGCCGTTCCCGCTCCGGCAGCAGCCGCAGCGCCGGCACCAACCACGCCCGCTCCTCGACAAGCCGGTAGCCGTCCTCCTCAGTCGGCGCCTCGTACCAGGACGCCCTGCCGTCGTCGTCGTCGCGCGGCCGATCCAGCGAATCGACGTGCAGCGCCGACCGCACCTCCAGGGACTCGACGACCTGCTCCTCCGTGATGCCGAGGTGTGCGGCCAGCTCGGCGGGAGTGGGCGTGCGGCCGAGGTCGTGCGTCATGTCCTCACTCGCCCCCCGTACGGCGAGGTACATCTCCTGCACCGGGCGAGCCACGCGGACCTGCCACGCGTGATCACGGAAGTACTTCTTCAGCTCTCCGACGATCGTCGCCTGCGCGAACGCCGCGAACCTGACACCGCGGTCGGGATCGAAGCGCTGCGCCGCCATGACCAGACCGACGTAAGCGACCTGGCGCAGGTCCTCCGTAGGCTGGCCTCGTCCGGCGAAGCGTGTCGCGAGCCGCTCGGCCAGCTTCGCGTGCGCGCGGACCAGTTCCTCGGCGGCCCCGGGCGGCACGTCCGGCACCGAACGCAGGTGGCGTGACCCGCCAGGGACCCGCTCGGGAAGCGCCTCTGCGGCCAACGCGGCGGGCGCGCCGCACCCGGCGAGCCGAGGTGGCAACGCGTCCGCAAGCGACGCCGGGACGTTGCAGAGCATGAACTGGCAGCCCGCCCCCTCCACGACCTCGCGGGCTTCCAGCAGCGCGTCGACACCAGAGCGGCCGAGCACGGTGACAGCACCGAGGTCGAGCACGACCGACCTCGCGGTGACCTGGCACGCCGTCGCGACGCACCCGCTCACCAGCGCACTCGTCCCGACATCGAGCTCACCGGAGAGCTCGACACGGATGACCGTGGCGTGGTCGGAGGTCCGGATCGTCGCCCGCAACCGCATGACAGCCGCTCCCAGTCGCGTCGTGCGCAGTCTGATGCCGCGCAGCGCTACGGAGTCCCCGGCTGTTCGACGACTCGTCGTGCGATCCTGGCATCCCCGCCCTGTGACGCCACGAAACGCGCCACCCCTGCCGTAAGTCCGCGCCCCACTATGCGTGCGTCCTCAGAGACCGCCGTGCACGAGCTAGCCCGCGCTCACGGGCGATACCGTCGGAAATCATGGGTGACCTTCGCCTTCCACAGTGACGCCAACGACCACCCGGTCTTCGGCTCACTCAGTCTTAAAGCATTCGGGCTGTGGGCGCTCCCCGGAACCTGGACGTCGCGCAACCAGAGCCCCGGCTTCGTGCCGGAGGCTGCCGTGGCTGAGATCGGCGGCTCTGAGGAAGCGGTCGAGGAACTGGTGGCGTCGGGCGCATGGTCGCGCGTGGACGGCGGCTACAAGATGGAGTACGGCCCGAGCACCGACTTTCCGTTGCCGGTCTGGCGTTACGACGACGAGCCCGTGGCCGAAGGCAAGTTGTTCGAAGTCGTGCGTGGTCCGGGTCAGTAGGCCCGCGCTCCAGTTGTCACGCCACACTTGTCGTCTCAGTCATCGTTCTTGCGTTCTTCGTCTTCCTCCGTCTCCGCAATGAACTTCCCCAACCCGTCCACGATCGGGGCGAACGACGCCATCATCTCGGCGGCAAAGCGCTCTTCGTGTGCGTTCCTTGCGCGATCCTCGCGCCTTGAACGCCGTAGAAGTACCGCTGATACAGCTGCGAGAAGGATGGCGACCGCTGCAACGCCGCCCCGCGTGGCAAGCGTGCGTCCCAGGGAGTTCAGCCAGGGTGCTCCAAGAATTAGAGCGATGACGCCCGCAACAAGAGCAACGACGCCGATCGCCGCAGACAGCACACTCCAGCGAACAGGTTCACGAGATGCCGGAACTTCGAAATCCGGCCTGAACAAGTAATAGACCTTCCATGCCGCCCGATTCACGATGCGGCGCAGGCGGCTCGTTACCTCTTGTTGCCCCCGGGTGCGTGGCACGATCCGGGCGGCAAACGTTCCGTCGATCAGCGCTCCGTCAACACGTCGCGTCCAACGACGACCAACGGAGTCCCGAAACTGCACGCCAACTCGCGGTGCGGTCGGTGAACAGTCGCCAGTGCTCAAAATTACGTGAGCACCACCCGCTAAGACTCGGCTGGGTTGACTTGGCTTCGGATTCGCTCCGTCGATACCCTCCAACAGGGGGTACACATCGAAGATCGGACTAGAGTCGTGATTAACGACGCGGACGTCGATCGTAAGAAGCCCATCATCCTGCGGGGTAACACTGTCGAGCACGGCCGAAACCCGAGACGCTTGCTCACGCCTCTTGTATTGGACATTGAGGTGGAACGTGCGTGCAGTGTAGATGAATGCGAGGGCGGTGGCCGCCGCTTCCACCGCTGGCCAGCCCGCCCAATCAAAGAAGCCTGGCATCACACTCGCTACCGACCGCCGCTCGCTTCGTACTTCGCCACCACATCGGAGGACAGCCGCCCGCGCTCGCTGACCTTGATGCCCTTCTTGCGTGCCCAGGCCCTGATCTCCTGGGTCCGCTGACGGTCGCCGCCACCACTCGACCGGCGACGGCGAGCACCGGCCTGGCTACCCCGACGCCCCGAGGCGATGAACGAGGCCATAGCCTCGCGGAACTGCTTGGCGTGCTTGTCGCAGAGGTCAATCTCGTACGTACTGCCCTCAACGCTGAAACCGATGGTCTGGCTGGCGGGCTTCTCGCCGTCCTCTAGATCGCAAGTTAGGAGCACTTGCGTCTTCTGAGCCATGCCGCGTGACCCTCCGCTTGTCGGTTGGCGCGATCATGCCGCACGTACTGGCGCGGCGCCTTGAGGCGCGCCCCGACTCTTGCCCGACTTGTCCTAGTTCCACTACTGTCCGCACGCACGGAGCGTGACGGGGGACAAGACCTCATCTGTGTTACCCCCCCCCCC
>DATMES010000010.1 GCA_035556555.1 Frankiaceae bacterium | reverse complement strand
CACTCTCCGCGGCGCCCTGATGAGCAGCGCGCTGGCCTGGGAGGTCGCGAACCTCGTCATCGGCCTCGGCGTCCTGGTCTTCGGCCTCGGCGTCATCCTCCTCGCTGTCGGCCTCGTCATCCGCAAGCCCGAAGAGGTCCTGATCTCCGCGGCGCCCGAGTCGCTGCGGGAGCCGGTCCGCAGCTAGCCCGTACCGACCCAGGGAGGGGCCACTCCGGCCCCTCCCTCTCTTCATCCCGGAAGGGAGCACGGCCATGCGCATCCTCGTGGTGGAGGACCAGATAGGCGACTCGATCGAGACCATTCTCGACCTCGTCGACGCGGGGCACCGGGTCGTCCGGTGCCAGCCGGTCGGGGGCGAGGTCGAGCCTTGCGTCGGGCTGCACGGGTCGGGCGAGTGCCCGCTCGGCGAGCCCGTCGACGTCGTGGTCGACGTGCACAGCGGGGACGACTTCGAGCTGCGCGAGCTCGGCGCGCTCTGCGCCGCGCGGCGGGGCACGCCGGTCGTCAGCATCGGGCACACGCCGCCGCAGTTCCGCTCGATCCGTACGACGCGTGCCGACCTGATCGAGACGCTGGCCGGCATCGAGTCCGCCCGCGCGACCGGCGGCCTGTCCTAGACCTTCGCCGGGTGGTTGGCGAGGTCCCAGACGTTCGCCGGGTCGTCGCCCGCGCAGAGCACGACCAGGTCCCCGGGAACGGCCGCCGCCAGTGCCGCCACCACCGCGCTCGGCTCGTCGCCCGCGACCTCCGTCGTGGGCGGCTTGCCGCCGTCGGTCATCCCGTCCTCGAGCCCCGCCAGCAGCAGCGCCGGCATCTCGCCGGGCTCCCTGCCGCGCAGGTTGACGAGGCTCGGTACGACGACGTGGTCGAAGTGCGGCGCGGCAGCCCGGCCGAGGTCCCTGATGTCCTCGTCGCGCCGGTCGCCTGGCGACCCGATCATCCCGATCCGCCGCGCGCCGGGCGCCGCGTCGGCGGTCCAGCGGTCCACGAAGTCGCCGAGCATGTGCATCCCGTGGGCGTTGTGGCAGTAGTCCACGACGATCGTCACGCCGCCGGACTGCGTCATGTTCAGGCGTCCGGGCGACGTCTCGAACGACGTCGTGTACGACTGCAGCGCCTGGCGTACGTCCTGCAGGTGCGCCCCCGCGACGAGCGCCGCACCGGTCGCGGCCATGGCGTTCTGGACGTTCATCCGCGCCCGGCCGCCGAACGTCGCCGGCAGCGCGTCGGTCCGTACGACCGCCTGCGCCCGTGACCCGTGCCGGAACACGATGCGCTCCACGTCGCCCTCGGTCTCCAGCACCACCGCGCGGCCGCCGCGGCGCAGGTGGCGCGCGACGTCCTCGTTGGCCGGCTCCATCGAGAACAGCACCACGTCGCCGCCACACGCCTTGCGCATCGCGAGGACGCGCGGGTCGTCGGCGTTGAGGACGGCGAAGCCGTTGCGCGGCACGGCTTCCACGACGACCTGCTTCACCTTGGCGAGCTCGTCGAGCGTGTCGATGCCGCGCAGCCCGAGGTGGTCGGGGGCGACGTTGAGGACGACGGCGACGTCGTTGCGCTCGTAGCCGAGTCCCTCGCGCAGGATGCCGCCGCGGGCCACCTCGAAGACCGCGAGGTCGACGCGGGGGTTCTGCAGGACCATCCGCGCCGAACGCGGCCCCGACGAGTCCCCGGGGATGATGAGCCGGTCGCCGATCGCGATGCCGTCGGTGGACGTCAGGCCGACACGACGCCCGACCCTGCGGAACACGTGCGCGATCATCCGCGTCGTCGTCGTCTTACCGTTGGTGCCCGTCACCGCGATGATCGGGATGCGGCTCGGCGCGCCCGGCGGGAACAGCAGGTCCACGACCGGCTTGGCGACGTACTGCGGCTCCCCGACGGTCGGGTGCGTGTGCATGCGGAAGCCCGGCGCGGCGTTGACCTCGATGATCGCGCCGCCGTGCTCGTGCAGGCTCGCGGTGATGTCCGGCGTGACGAGGTCGATGCCCGCGACGTCGAGGCCGACGACCTCGGCGGCCAGCTCGGCGATCTCGGCGTTGTCGGGGTGGACCTGCTCCGTGACGTCCTCGGCGGTGCCGCCGGTGGACATGTTCGCGGTCAGCGTCAGCAGCACGACGACGCCGGCGGGGACCACGTCGGTGACGCCGTACCCCTGCGTCTCGGCGAGCGCGACCGCGCGCTCGTCGAGCCTGATGCGGGTCAGCACCTTCTCGTGCCCGATGCCGCGCCGCGGGTCGGCGTTGGTGCCCTCGACGAGCTGCTCGAGAGTGCGTACGCCGTCCCCGACGACGTGCGCCGGCCGCCGCAGCGACGCCGCGACGAGGCGCCCGCCGACGACGAGCAGCCGGTGGTCGCCTCCCGCCACGAACCGCTCGACGACGACACCGCCGCGCCGGGATGCCGCGCGCGCGGTCTCGTACGCCGCCGTCAGCGCGTCGTCGCCGGGGATGTCGAGGCCCACGCCGCGGCCGTGGTTGCCGTCGAGCGGCTTCACGACGACGGGGTAACCGATCTTGCGCGCCACGCGGAGCGCCTCGTCGAGGCTGCGTACGACCGTCGTCCCCGGCACCGGCAGGCCCGCCGCGGCGAGCAGCCGCGCGGTGAGCGCCTTGTCGCTGGCGATGTCCGTGCCGAGGACCGGCGTCTCGGACGTCATCGTCGCGCGGATCCGGCGCTGGTGGACGCCCTGCCCGAGCTGCACGAGGGAGTGCTCGTCGAGGCGCAGCCACGGGATGTCGCGCGCATGTGCCTCGTCCACGATCGCCTGCGTCGACGGGCCGAACGCCACCTTGTTGGCCGTACGGATCAGGTCCTCGATCGCGAGCGCGACGTCGAAGTCGTCCTCCGGCTGGAGCAGGTGGTTGACGACGCGGACGGCAAGGTCGCCGGCAGCGAGGCCGACGGTCTCGTCCGCGTAGCCCCAGATGACGTTGTAGACGCCGGGCTCGCCCTTGGCGCCGCGGGTCTTGCCGCGGCGGATCTCCGAGCCGGTCAGCCGCTGCAGCTCCAGCGCGACGTGCTCGGCGACGTGGCCGAGCCACGTGCCCTCGGAGAGGCGTTCGACGAAGCCGCCGCGCTTGCCGCGAGAGCAGGCGTGGTCGTGCAAGCCGGGGAGCGCGTCGATCAGGCGCTCGCTGAATCCCGGCAGGCGGCTGGTCGGCCACTCCTCGAGGACGCCGAGGTCCACGACGAAGCGGATCGCCGGGTCGTACGACCAGTAGTTCGGCCCGCGGTAGACCCGCCGGTCGCGCACCCGCAACCGGCCGTCCGGCCACTCCGTCATCCGTGCCCCTCCCTGCTGTGCGCCGCGACGTTACTCGCCCCGGTCGCGGGCGCGGGAGTCCGCCGGTGCGTCGATGATGACGGGTGTGCGCGTGGCGAGCTCGAACGCGTACCCCGAGGGCAGCACGTGGATATGGGCGCCGGTCAGCGCGATGGGCCCGGTGCCCTCGGCGGGGACGCGGACGCCGGTCGCGTGACCCGCGTCCACGACCGTCACGGCACCGCTGCCGATGACCTCGAAGCGGGTGCCGGTGACGACGACGGCGGTGTCCTCGTCGATGCCGAGGCCGAGCTCGTGGGGGAACATCGCGACCACCGCGAGCAGCCTGGCGATGCGGCCGCGTTCGGCGAAGTGCATGTCCACGACGATGCCCTGGACGAAGCCGAGACCGGGTCCGGTGCGGACGTTGCTGGTCGGCACCTGCTCGCCGCCGCCGAGGATCATCGTCGTCGACATCATGGCGGCGCCGGCGCTGGTGCCCGCGACGACGACGCCTCTCTCCCAGGCGCGGCGCAGCGCCGTGTCGGCGTCGCTGCCGCCGAACGCCGCCGCGATCCGGCTCTGGTCGCCGCCGGTGAAGAACACGCCGGTCGCGGCCTCGATCGCCTCGACGGTGGCGGGGTCGTTCGCCTCCTCGCGGGACGCGCAGGGGAGGAACGTCACCTCCCGCGCGCCCAGGCCGTCGAACGCCTTCTGGTACGCCGGGCCGACGTCGTCGGGCATCGCCGTGGCCGTGCCGAGGACGACGACGCGCGCGTCGCGGCCGCCCGCCAGCTCGGCGACGCGGCCGAGCACGTGGCGTTCGCCGGTGCGGTCCTCGCACCCTCCGACCATGACGAGCGTTCCTGCCATGGTCGCGCGGCTACCCAGAACGGAACCGGACGGAACGTCGGCGGCGGCCCGGCTGCGAACTTCCAGTGCCGGGACGCCCATGGCAGTGCTCGGCGGCACTGGAAGCTCGCGCGCGGGGTCCTACGCGCAGCAGGCCGTCGTGCCGGCCTCGGCGGCCGTGACGCCCTCGAGGTCGGGGCGCGAGTCGGCGAGGACCGTGTAGACCTCCCAGCGGCCGTTCTCCTGCTCCCCGACCCAGACCTTGTCCTGGACGGCGTAGCAGCAGTCGGTGCTCTCGCGGACGTCGGTGTCGAGGCCCGCGGCGGCGAGGCGCTCGGTCGCGGCCTTGACCTCGTCGGTGGAGGAGACCTCGACGCCGAGGTGGTTGAGCGTGCCGCCCTGCCCCTTGGCCTCGAAGAGCACGAGCTTGAGCGGCGGGTCGGCGATCGCGAAGTTGGCGTAGCCGGGGCGGCGCTTGGCCGGCTCGGCGCCGAACAGCGTCGTGTAGAACGCGACCGCGGCGTCGACGTCGTCGACGTTGAGAGCGAGCTGGACGCGGGACATGTGCGGGTCCTCCTTGGCTTGATGTATCGACGGGCGTCAATGTCTACGATCCATCGACAGTTGTCAATACGTCGTCGTACGATGTCTTCGTGAAGACGCTCCCCGTGGTCCGCGAGGCCTGCTGCGCGCCGCTGTCGAAGGCGCCGCTGTCGGCCGACGACGCCGCGCTGCTCGCGCACCGCCTCAAGGCGCTCGCCGACCCGGCGCGGCTGCGGCTGCTGTCGTTGATCCTGGCCTGCGGCGACGAAGGGGGCTGCGTCTGCGACCTCACCGGCCCCGTCGGCCTCTCGCAGCCGACGGTGAGCCACCACCTCAAGGTGCTGTACGACGCCGGGCTGGTGACCCGCGAGCAGCGCGGCGTCTGGGCGTACTACCGCGCCGACCGCGCGGCCCTGGCCGACCTGTCGGGAGCCCTCGCTCTCTAGGGGGACGGTGGGGGGTGCCGGTGGCGCGACTAAGGGAGCTTGCGGAACTAGCGCCACCGGCACCCCCCGCCGGCCTTCTTCAGGATCGAAGCGCCAGCACGGTCTGCATGTACGCCATGGCCTCGGTGTTGACCATGCCGCGGCTCGCGGTCTCGGGGCCCTGCTCGTCGTAGAGCCGCTGGAGGCTCGCGCGGATGCCGGGGTCGCCTCCCGTGAAAGAAGAGATCAGCGCCTCCCACCGGTCGGCCAGCGCCTGGACCTTCGGGTCCGACGGGTCGGTGCCGGCGAGGCGTGCGGCGTCGACCTCGGCGATGAGGTCGGCCCAGTCCTGCTGCGCCTTCGCCATGCCCTCGGGGCCGAGCGCCTCGGCTCGCCGCGAGAGGTCGGCGAGCTGCTCGGGGGTGTAGTACTGCTCGGTCATCGTCGTCGCCTCCACGGCTCGTAACAGGTCGTCCGTCGTCGGCTCGCCGCCACTGTCGAGGACGGCGAGCAGCCGGGTGAGCCGCGTACGCAGCTCCGTCTCCGCCGCGAGCCTGCGGTCGCTCTCGGCGAGCTGGCGGCGCACGGTCTCGCGCGGGTCGTACGCCCCGCCGTCGAGCAGCGCCTTCACCTCGGCCAGGCCGAGGCCGAGCCGCCGCAGCGCCACGACGGCGTAGAGGCGGCGTACGTCGGCGTCGGCGTAGTCGCGGTGCCCCGCCGGCGTACGGCCCGACGGCACGACGAGCCCGAGCGCGTCGTAGTGGTGCAGCGCGCGGACCGTCAGGCCCGTCCGCTTCGCCAGGTCGCCGACTCGCATGCGGCGACGCTACGACCTCACGTCGCGTCAGGGGCAAGGAGTTCCAGGACGACGTCGTGGAGGCGGGCGTTGGAGGAGACGGCGCTGCCGCCTTCGGCTGTGGCGACGCCCGACAGGTCGGTGAAGCGGCCGCCGGCCTCCTCGACGATGACCTGGATCGCGGCGAGGTCCCACAGCGAGACCTCGGGCTCGGCGGCGACGTCGACCGAGCCCTCGGCAACCATGACGTGCGACCAGAAGTCGCCGAAACCCCTTGTACGCCAGCACTTCCGCGTCAGGTCGAGGAAGCCGGTGAGCCGCCGCTGCTTCTCCCAGCCGGCCAGGCTGGAGTACGCGAAGTGCGCGTCGGCGACGTCGCCCACCTGGGAGACGGCGAGGCGGCGGCCGTCGGCGTAGGCGCCCTCGCCGCGGCTCGCCCACCAGCGCCGGCCCAGCGCGGGGGCCGACGCGACGCCGACGGTCGTGACGCCGTCCTCCTGCAGCGCGATCAGCGTCGCCCACACGGGGACACCGCGGACGTAGTTCTTGGTGCCGTCGATCGGGTCGATGATCCAGCGACGCGCGCCGCCACCGGTGGTGCCGTACTCCTCGCCGAGAACGGCATCCCCGGGTCGCGCGGCGGCGACGGCGTCGCGGAGCACGCGTTCGACCTCGCGGTCCGCGTCGGAGACGGGGGAGAGGTCCGGCTTCGTCTCGACCACGAGGTCCACGTCGAGGAAGCGGCGCATCGTGACGGCGTCGGCGAGGTCGGCGAGCTCCAGCGCGAGGGTCAGGTCGGGGGTCACGCGAGGGACGCTACGCGAGGTCCGGGCGCGTGGAGCGTTAGCCTGACAGTGGTGATTCGTCCTGGTCTGTGGTGGCAGGGGGTGCGTTCCCGCACGCGCCTGCGCAGGGCGCTGGTCGCCGCCAACCTCCTCCTCGCCCTCGTCGGGCTGGGCTTCGTGGTGTACCCGTTCGCCACCGACGCGTTCGCGACGCGGTGGGTGCAGCCCCGCGCGCTGGGCCGGCTGACGTCGCCGGAGCAGGCCGCCGACTACCGCGCGGGGACGTTGAAGACCGCCTCGCCGGTGACCCGGCTGCGCGTACGCCGCCTCGGCATCGACGTCGTCGTCGTCGAGGGCGTGACCCGCGAGGCGCTGCGCGCCGGCGCCGGCCACTACCCCAGCACGCCGCTCCCCGGCGAGCGCGGCAACGTCGCCATCGCCGGCCACCGCGTGACGTTCGGCCACCCGTTCCGGCACATGGACCGCATCGAGCGCGGCGACAGGATCGAGCTGCAGACGCCGGTCGGGGAGTTCGCGTACGTCGTCACGCGCGGGCCGTTCGTCGTGCGGCCCGACGACCTGTCGGTGCTGCGGCAGGACGCGCGGTCGATGCTGACGCTGACGACGTGCAACCCCGTGCACAGCGACCGCGAGCGCCTCGTCGTCCAGGCGGTGCTCGCCGATGCCTGACCTCGCGATGGCGCTGCTCGCGCTGCACCCGCCGACCGACTCCGGCGTGTGGCTCGACGCGCCGCCGAAGCCCGGCACCGTCGTCCGCGCGCCGCTCGTCGTGAGCGGGGAGACGCAGGCGCTCGAGGGTGTCCTGAAGGTGTCGTTCTACGTCGTCCGCGGCACGTCGGTACGGCTCGTCGAGACGTACGAGCCGGCGCTGCCGGTGGGGCCGATCCCGTTCACGTTCGCGCTCGACCCGGCGGGCATGCGGCCCGGTCGCGTGACGGTGCGGGTCGTGGCGACGACGCTCGCGCGCGGCTTCCGCGCGGAGGCGACGGACCTCGTCATCCCCGGCGCGCGCCGTGTCACCGCGCGGCCCGCCGAGCCGCCGCCCGTCGCCCGTCCCGCCGCTCCGGCGCGTGCCGTGCGCCCCGCGCCGTCGCGGCGTACGACCACGGTCGCGATGCCTCAGGTGGACGACAGCGGGCGGGCGTTCGGGAAGGCGGCTCCCACGCTGCCGTACGTCCGCCGCGCCGCGACCCCGCGCAGGGCGCCGGTCGCGCGGCCTGTCGCGTCGGCGCCGGTGGCGCTGCCGGCGGATCGTTCAGGCTGGGCGTCCGTCGCGGGCGGCCTGCTGCTGATGGTCGTGTGCTCACACCTGCACCGCGCGCTGCGTACGCAGCCCGACCCGAGGGATGGCCGATGAGGCGGATGTTCGCGATGGCGGGGGCGGCGCTGGCGGTGAGCGCGTTACCGGCGTTCGCCGCGACGACGACGATCGACGCGGCCGACAACGAGTTCCGGCCCAAGTCCGCGACGCTCTCCGTCGGCGACACGGTGACGTGGAAGAACACCGGGCAGGCGCCGCACGAGGTGACGTCGTCGGCGTTCAGGAGCGGCAACCTCGACGCGGGGGAGTCGTACTCGTGGAAAGCGACGACGGCGGGGACGTACTCCTACGTCTGCCAGTACCACGAGTCGGTCGGGATGACCGGCACGCTGACGGTGCGGGCGGCGTCGGGCGCGACCGCGGGCCACCCGAACACCGGAGGCGACAGGATGGCGCTCGGGCTGCTGGTGCTCGGGTTCTGCGCGATCGCGGGTGCGACGCTGAAGTACGGATGGAGGGTCCGATGAGGCTGCGTCCCTGGGCGCTCGCGGTGGCCGGCGCGGTCTGCCTCGCGATGGCGCCGCCGGCGGTCGCCGCCGAGCACGACGTCGTCATGAAGGACAACGTCTACATACCCGAGTCGATCAGCGTCGCCGTCGGCGACACCGTGACGTGGGTCAACGAGGGGCGCTCGCCGCACAACGTGACGTACGGCGACAAGTCCAAGGAGTCGGGGACGATCGCGGCGGGCGACGAGTACTCGATCACGTTCGACTCGGCGCGGACCATCTACTACTACTGCTCGTTCCACTCGTCGGGGTCAGGCAAGGGCATGGCCGGCGTCATCAAGGTCGGCACCGGCGGGCCGGTCATCGGCGCGCCCGTCGCGTCCGAGGGTGGTGTGGACGACAAGGGCCCGAAGGTCATCGCCGTCCCCAAGGACCAGAAGACGATCCAGAAGGCGGTCGACGCGGCCAAGGCCGGCGACGTCATCCTCGTGTCGCCGGGCATCTACCGCGAGCAGGTCACCGTCACGAAGTCAGACATCACGATCCGCGGGCTCGACCGCAACAAGACGATCGTGGACGGCGAGTTCAAGCGGCCCATGGGCTTCCTCGTGCAGGACGCCGACAACGTCGTCATCGAGAACATCACCGCCCGCTACACGACCCTGAACAACTTCTACTGGACCGGTGCGGACGGGTTCAGGGGGTCGTTCCTCACGTCGTACAACAGCGGTGACTACGGCATCTACAGCTTCGACTCCAAGCACGGCGTCTTCGAGGACTCGTGGGCGTCGGGGAGCCTGGACTCGGGCTTCTACATCGGGCAGTGCAAGCCGTGCCACCAGGTGATCCGGCGGGTGAAGGCGTCGTTGAGCGGGCTCGGGTACTCGGGTACCAACGCCGGCGGCGACCTCGTGCTCACCGACTCGGAGTGGTTCGACAACTTCGGCGGCGGCATCACGCCGAACACCCTCGACAGCGAGGAGAACCCGCCGCAGGTCGACATCGTCATCACGAACAACTACGTGCACGGCAACCAGAACCTCGACGCGCCGTACAAGGACCCGGCGTTCGCCTCGGTCTACGGCGTCGGCATCGCCGACATGGGCGGCGACAAGAACATCATCGAGAACAACCGCGTCGAGGACCACGAGTACTTCGGCATCCTCGTACAGCCGATCCCCGGCATCGGGTCGAGCGAGGAGCCGATCCCGATCAACCCGACGGGCAACGTGTACCGCGGCTACGACAACAAGGTCCGCAACAACGAGGTCTCCGGTTCCGGCCTCGCCGACCTCGCGATGGGCGCCCCGGCGGGGACGGGCAACTGCTTCGCGGGCAACACGTTCGGGACGTCGCTGCCGGCGGGGATCGAGACGCTGCACCCGTGCAGCGGGCCGTCGCTGTCGGAGGCCGGTGGCGGCGACCCGGCGGTCACGTCGGTCATCGCGGCGAACTTCGCGCTGGCGGCCTCCGGCGAACGCCCGCCGGGCGACTGGAAGACGCAGCCCATCCCGCCGCCGCAGCCGAACATGAAGGACCCGGAGAAGGTGTCGTTCCGTCCGGTGGGGACGACGGACGGCGTACCTCCGGCGTCGGGACCCGGCACGGGCTCCGGCTCGGGTGGCGGGCCTGTGGGGATGCCGAACACCGGCGAGCCGTTCCCGATGCTGCCCGTGGGTCTGGCGCTGCTGGGTGCGGCTGGTCTGTGGGCCGGTCTGCGCGAGTCGCGGCGGCGGCGTACCTAGTCGTGTCGCAACGTGCAATGTGGTTCAGCGCGTTATGGGCGCCAGCGCATTGCAAGTACAGCGTCACCTACTCCAGGGGACCATGGGCGTGTGGGCCGGAGTGCGCGAGTCGCGGCGGCGGCGTACCTAGGCGGTGACCTGCCGGAGGAGCACGTCAGCGGCCTCCACGACGGGCTGCGCGGCGAGGTCGACCAGGACCGTGACCTGCTCTACCGTCGCGTCGGCATAGCCCCAGAGGCCGCAGGAGGTCCAGCGCGGATCGCGTCGTGACCACCACGAGACGCCGTCGTAGGCGCCGGTCTCGTAGATGTCACGCGCCCATTGCTGGGTGGCCCGGCGGTCGTTGCTGACGACCTGGGACGGCCGCAGCGCGAACTCCGCCAGCCGCTTCGGCTCGTCGAGGTCGCACAAGGTGGCTTCGATCTCGTACGCCATCACCGCGCGGAACGCCCCAGGCAGGCTCGGCGGCGGATCGAGCAACGCGGGCGTCCACACCGCGAAGTCGCCGAAGACCTCGGCGACGCATCCGGCGGCGTCGGTGCCGAGGTACAGGACGCGGTACTCGTGGTCCGGGTCGTCGATCCGGCCCGCGCCCTGTCGCGGATAGACGTACAACGGGTGGCCGGGAACGTCCGCGGACTGCGCGTCCGGGTCGAACCACGCGCACCGGTAGTACCGCGCCATCAGGCAAAGGCTCCTTCGGCGTACGCCTGGATGGCCTCGACGACGCGCCGGTGTCCCCCGATGCGAAACGCGTCGACCGGTCGCGCGCCGCTCAGGTGGGCGTTGGGGGAGACGAGCCAGATCCCGGCCAGCTCCGCGGACATCGTGCGGAGCAGCAACGACATCACGAAGTCGAGGTCGAGGATCGCTGCCTGGTTCTCGGCGGAGATGCCTTCCTCGCCTCGAGCCCAGCGACCTGGCTGGGAGCGCGACACACCCAGCAGCTCGGCGACGGTGTTGTTGCCGAGGGCGTGGATCAGGTTCGTCAGCTTGGGACCCACCTCGTAGACCGATGGCGCGTCCGGGGAGACCTTGACTCTGGTGAGGACGGTCCGGCCGCTGCGCGAGATCAGCTCCCCCCGCACCTTTGACGTCTTGACCATTCCGCCGTGCAGCGCCTGATGGACCGTCTCGGATGCCGGGGCCATCGCCTCGACGGCATCGGCTCCTGCGGATCGCTTCTTAGCCATGCCCAACTATAACAGTTGGGTAGGTGCTGGTCCTAGCCGAACGCGCACCACTGGCCGTCGTCGACGCAGCCCTCGCACTCGAGCTCGACCGTCGCGTGGGCGATGCCGTAGGGCGCGCTGACCGCCCGCTTCACCTCGGTCCCCACGACCTGCGCCTCCTCCAGCGTCGGGTGGCCGCTGACGACGACGTGCACGGACAGCGCGTGCCGTACGCCGTCGAGGCTCCACACGTGCAGGTCGTGCACCGACTCGACGCCGGGCACCGCCGCCATGACAGCCTCGACCTCCGCCGGTACGACGCCGCGCGGCGTCCCCTCGAGCAGCACCGCGTTGGCCTGCCGCAGCAGCTGCCAGCCGGACCCGAGGATGAGCAGCGCGACGACCGCGGACGCCGCCGGGTCGAGCACGTGGAACCGGCCGGTCACCAGGATGATCGCGCCCGCGACGGCCACGCCGAACGACGACAGCGCGTCCGCGGCGAGGTGCACGAGCGCCGACCGCGCGCCGAGGTCGTGGTGGTGGCGTAGGGACAGCGCGGAGCCGGCGTTGACGACGAACGCCACCCCGGCGGCCGCGAGCACGAGCCCGCCCGACACGTTCGGCGGCGACAGCAGGCGCAGCACCGAGGTCACCAAAAGCAGTCCCGACAGGACGAGCACCGCCGCCGCGTTCGCCTGCGCCGCAAGCACTCCGCCGCGCAGCCACCCGAACGACCTCGCCCCCGTCGGCGCGCGGCGCGCCATCCGTACGGCGCCGAACGCCAGCGCGATCGCCGCGACGTCGACGAGGTTGTGCGCCGCGTCGGAGATGAGAGCGACGGACGACGCGAGTACGCCGCACACGACCTGCCCGGCGACGACGAGGACGTTGAGGAGGAGGGCGAGGCGCAGCCGCGACCCGGCGTCGGACCCGCCGGGGCCGTGACCGTGCGCGTGCGCGGGGCCCTCCATGCGCGCCATTCTGGACCTTGACACGGCAGCGTTGCGTGTAAAGCATGGCTCCATGGCCGACGTTCGCGACGCGCTGCTCGACGCGGCGTACGACGCCGCCGTCACGACGGGCTGGCAGCGCGCCCGGATGGCCGACATCGCGAGTGCCGCGGGGGTCAGCAGGCAGACGCTGTACGACCAGTTCGGCGGCCGCGAGGCACTCGCGCTCCACCTCGCGCTGCGGGAGACGCAACGGTTCCTCGACGGCGTCGAGCGCGCGATGGACATCCACGACGGCGCGATCGCCGAGGCGTTCGAGGCGGCGGCGGCGTTCGCGCTGCGGCAGGCCGACAACAACCCGCTGATCCGCTCGATCCTCACGGAGGACGGCGAGGCGGGCCTGCTGCCGTACATGACGACGCGCGCCGAGCCGCTGATCGAGGCGGCGAAGCAGCGCCTCGTCGCGTACCTCGCCAAGCACTGGCCGGACATCGACGCCGAACGAGCGCACGAGGTCGGCGAGGTCGTCGTCCGCCTCACGCTGTCATACATCGTCCTGCCGGGGCCTTCCCCCGACACCGCCGCGCCCCGCATCGCCGCCGTCGCCGCGAACGTCCTCGACCTCCGGAGGATCTGAGATGTCCACGCACGACCACTACACCTCGCCCGTCGACCCCGCGGGGTGGAGCGTGCCGATGAGCGGCGCCGCGCACTTCACCTGGGAGTACGACGACCACCGCCAGCGGCTGCTCGACCTGTACGCCAAGGGCAAGGCGAAGCAGTGGGACGCCGCGACCCGCATCGACTGGTCGCTCGACGTGGACCCGAGCAACCCGCTCGGCACGATCCCCGAGCTCAACCCGATCTTCGGCTCGCCGACGTACGAGCGCCTGGACCAGAAGGGCATCGACGAGCTGACGCAGCACCTCATGTCGTGGCAGTTCAGCCAGTTCCTGCACGGCGAGCAGGGCGCGGCGATCTGCAGCGCGCGGCTCGTCGAGGCGGTGCCGGACCTCGACGCGAAGTTCTACGCCGCCACGCAGGTCATGGACGAGGCGCGGCACGCGGAGACGTACGGCCGCTTCCTCCAGGAGAAGGTCGGCCTCCTCTACCCGGTCAACGAGCACCTCCAGGCACTGCTCAACGACACCCTGACCGACTCGCGCTGGGACATGCCGTACCTCGGCATGCAGGTCCTCATCGAGGGGCTCGCCCTTGCCGCCTTCGGCATGATCCGCGACACCACGACCAAGCCCTTGCCCAAGCAGATCCTCGCGTACGTCATGCAGGACGAGGCCCGCCATGTCGCCTTCGGACGCATGGCGCTGCGCGACTACTACAAGCAGCTGAGCGACGCCGAACTGCGCGAACGCGAGGAGTTCGTCATCGAGGGCTGCTACCTCATGCGCGACCGGCTGCGGGGCGTGGAGGTGCTGGAGAACTTCGGCATCCCGAAGGCCGAGGCGGAGGCCTGCAGTTTGCAGTCCGAGTTCCTCGCCCTCTTCC
>DATMES010000009.1 GCA_035556555.1 Frankiaceae bacterium | reverse complement strand
GGCGGGGATTTCGGAGGGCCGGGCCGGTGCGCGTAGACTGTCGGGCAGCGGCTCGTCCGACGAGTCGACTTCGCACGCCCGCACACCGCTGCACGCGGGCGCTCCCTGACGGTGGCCGGTTCGTCCGGTCGCAGGGCAGCGCGCGGGCGACAGGGCTCCGGCGACCGCCGGGGCGACAACCGGACCGACGCCCGGCCGCACGGCCAGGCGTCATGACAAGGAGCACGGCCATGGCCGTCGTCACCATGCGGCAGCTGCTCGAGAGCGGCGTGCACTTCGGGCACCAGACCCGGCGCTGGAACCCGAAGATGAAGCGGTTCATCTTCACCGAGCGCAACGGCATCTACATCATCGACCTGCAGCAGACGCTGTCGTACATCGACCGCGCCTACGAGTTCGTCCGCGAGACGGTCGCGCACGGCGGCACGATCATGTTCATCGGCACCAAGAAGCAGGCGCAGGAGGCGATCGCCGAGCAGGCGTCGCGCGTCGGGATGCCGTACGTCAAGGAGCGCTGGCTGGGCGGCATGCTCACCAACTTCCAGACGGTCTACAAGCGCCTGCAGCGCCTCAAGGAGCTCGAGATGATCGAGCAGACCGGCGGCACCACGGTCATGACCAAGAAGGAGAGCCTCGTCCTCTCCCGTGAGAAGGCGAAGCTCGAGCGCACCCTCGGCGGCATCCGCGACATGCAGCGGACCCCGAGCGCGGTGTGGATCATCGACACGAAGAAGGAGCACATCGCCGTCGGCGAGGCGCGCAAGCTCAACATCCCGGTCGTCGCGATCCTCGACACCAACTGCGACCCCGACGAGGTCGACTTCCCGATCCCCGGCAACGACGACGCGATCCGTTCCGCGGCGCTGCTCACCCGGGTCATCGCGGACGCCGTCGCCGAGGGGCTCATGCAGCGCGCGTCGGCCAACTCCAACGCCGGTCGCGGCGAGGACAAGCCGAACGTCGACGGCCAGCTCGCCACCGACGAGCCGCTCGCCGACTGGGAGCTGGAGCTGCTGAAGACCGGCCAGCAGGCCGACGCGGCGCCCGCCGAGGCTCCCGCTGCCGAGGCCCCCGCCGCGGAGCCCGCGCCCGCCGCCGAGGCAGCCCCCGAGGCGACCCCGGAGGCCCCGCCGGCCGACGCCGCCCCGTCCGCCTGACCCGCCCTACCTAGCTAAGGACCCCACACCGATGGCCGAGATCACCGCTGCCGACGTCAAGCGCCTCCGCGAGGCGACGGGCGCCGGGATGATGGACTGCAAGAAGGCGCTGACGGAGACGGACGGCGACTTCGACGCCGCCGTCGACCTGCTGCGTACCAAGGGCATGGCGAAGGCCGCCAAGCGCGGCGCCGAGCGTTCCGCCAACAACGGCCTCGTCGCGGCCAGCGAGGGCGCGCTCATCGAGCTCGCCTGCGAGACCGACTTCGTCGCGAAGAACGAGAGCTTCCAGCAGCTCGCGACGGACATCGCCGCGCACGCCGCCGCCAGCGGCATCGGCGAGGTCGAGAAGCTGCTCGGCGAGACGCTCGCGGACGGCAAGACCGTTGCCGACAACATCGAGTCCCTCAACGCCGTCATCGGCGAGAAGATCGAGCTGCGCCGCGCGGTGTTCTTCGAGGGCACGGTGGCGTCGTACATGCACCGCCGCGCCAGCGACCTGCCGCCGCAGGTGGGCGTGCTCGTGGAGTTCGAGGGCAGTGACCTCAACGCCGCCCGCGGCGCCGCGATGCAGATCGCCGCGATGCGCGCGCAGTACGTCACCCGCGACGAGATCCCGGCCGAGGACATCGAGCGCGAGAAGCGCGTCGCCGAGGCCACCGCGCGCGAGGAGGGCAAGCCCGACGCGGCGCTGCCCAAGATCGTCGAGGGCCGGGTGAACGGCTTCTACAAGGAGGTCACCCTCCTCGAGCAGTCGTCCGTGCAGGACAGCAAGAAGACCGTCAAGCAGATGCTGGACGAGGCCGGTGTCACCGTGAAGCGTTTCGTGCGCTTCGAGGTGGGCCAGGCCTAGTAGCAACGACCCCCGAGCGACCGAGGAGGCGACGTGTCCCACGACGTACGTGGTGAGGGCGCGTCGCCTCGTTGGTCGCGGGTGCTGCTGAAGATCAGCGGCGAGGCGTTCGCGGGCAACGAGCCGCTGGGCATCGACCCCAACGTCGTCGCGTCCGTGGCCAAGCAGATCTGTGAAGTGAACGACGTCCAGATCGCGGTCGTCGTCGGCGGCGGCAACATGTTCCGCGGGGCGGCGCTGGAGAAGGCCGGCATGGACCGGCCGCGCGCCGACTACATGGGCATGCTCGCCACCGTCATCAACTGCCTCGCCCTCCAGGACGCCTTGGAGAACCGCGGCATGGAGACGCGCGTCCAGACCGCCATCCAGATGGGCCAGATCGCGGAGCCGTACATCCCGCGCAAGGCGATCCGCCACCTGGAGAAGGGCCGGGTCGTCATCTTCGGCGCCGGCATGGGCGCGCCGTACTTCTCCACCGACACCACCGCGGCCCAGCGCGCGCTGGAGATCGGCGCCGAGGCGGTGCTCAAGGCGACGCAGGTCGACGGGGTGTACGACGCCGATCCCCGGACGACCCCGGACGCCGTGAAGTTCGACTCGCTCGACTACTCCGAGGTCATCTCGCGCGGCCTCAAGGTCATGGACACCACCGCCATCAGCCTCTGCATGGACAACAACCTGCCGATCGTCGTCTTCGACCTCATGACCGAGGGCAACATCGGCCGTGCCGTCCGAGGTGAGAAGATCGGCACCGTTGTGTGCCCGAACGACGCGTAGCCGCTCCCGACGCCGAAAGGCCCGCCGTGATCGACGACACCCTCCTCGAAGCCGAGGAGAAGATGGAGAAGGCCGTCAACGTCTGCAAGGACGAGCTCGGCACGATCCGCACGGGGCGGGCGACGCCCGCGATGTTCACCAAGGTCGTCGCCGACTTCTACGGCACGCCGACGCCGATCGGCCAGATGTCGTCGATCACCGTGCCGGAGCCGCGCATGGCCGTCGTGAAGCCGTACGACAAGTCCACGATCGGCGCCATCGAGAAGGCGATCCGCGACAGCGACCTCGGCGTCAACCCCACCAACGACGGCACCCTCATCCGCGTCGTGCTGCCGCAGCTCACCGAGGAGCGGCGCAAGGACATGATCAAGGTCGCCAAGCACAAGGCCGAGGAGGGCCGCGTCGCGATCCGCGCCGTCCGACGCCACGCCAAGGACGCCCTCGACAAGATGGCGCGCGACGGCGAGGCCGGCGAGGACGACGTACGCCGCGCCGAGAAGGAGCTCGACGAGCTCACCCACAAGTACACCGGCCACGTCGACCACGCGCTGTCCAACAAGGAGGCGGAGCTGCTCGAGGTCTGACCTCGCGCCCGCTCCCCGCCCGATGTCGGCGACCCAGGTACCGAGCCCGGCCGACGTACCCGACGTCGCCGAGACGCCGCATCCTCCGAAGGCAGGCCGCAACCTCCCCGCCGCCATCGCCGTCGGCCTCGCGCTCGCCGCGCTCATCCTCGTCACGCTGTTCACCAACCGGCCGCTGTTCGCCGGCGTCATCGCCGTCGCCATCGCCATCGGCATCCTCGAGCTCTGCCGCGCGCTGGCCCAGACGGGCGCGCACCCCGCCCGGACGCCGCTCGTCGTCGGCGGCATGGTCACCATCGCGGCGGCGTACCAGCGGGGTACGGCGGCGCTGCTCTTCGGCCTCGTCGCGACCTGCCTCGCGTGCCTCGCGTGGCGGCTGGCCGAGGGCGTACCCGGGTATCTGCGCGACTGGACGGCGAGCGTCTTCGTCGCGGTCTACGTGCCGTTCCTCGCCGGCTTCGCCGCGATGCTCACCGCGCCCGCGAACGGCGGCGCGCGGATCGCGTCGTTCATCGCGACGACCGTGTGCAGCGACGTCGGCGGCTACACGGCGGGCGTGCTGCGCGGCCGCCACGCGATGGCGCCCACGGTCTCGCCCAAGAAGACGTGGGAGGGGTTCGCGGGCAGTGTCGTCGCGTGCGTCATCTGCGGCGTCGCTCTCGTGTCGTCGGTCATGGAGATCGCCTGGTGGCAGGGCGTTCTCTTCGGGCTCGCGATCGTCTGCGCGGCGACCATCGGCGACCTCGGCGAGTCGCTCGTCAAGCGCGACATCGGCATCAAGGACATGGGCCACCTGCTGCCCGGCCACGGCGGCATCATGGACCGGCTCGACTCGCTGCTCATCGCGGCGCCGGTGTCGTGGCTGCTGCTCACCGCGTGGGCACCGTGAGCCCGGTGAGCCTGCCGCTCGTCTTCGACGCGCCGCGCCGCGGCAAGCCGCCGCGCCACCTGGCGGACCTGTCGGCTGCGGAGCGCCGCGAGGCCGTGGAAGCGCTGGGGGAGAAGGCGTTCCGCGCGACGCAGCTCTCCCGCTGGTACTTCACGAACCTCGCCGACGACCCGTCCTCGATGACCGACCTCCCGGCGTCGTCGCGGGCGTCCTTGGTGGCGGCTCTGCTCCCGACGCTGGTCACTCCCGTACGGCACGTCGAGGCCGACCGCGGCACGACGCGCAAGACGTTGTGGCGCTGCCACGACGGCGCGCTCGTCGAGTCCGTGCTCATGCGCTACCCGGAGCGCAACACGGTGTGTGTGTCGTCACAGGCCGGGTGCGGGATGGCCTGCCCGTTCTGCGCGACGGGGCAGGGCGGGCTCACCCGCAACCTCTCGACCGCCGAGATCGTGGAGCAGGTCGTGGCGGCGGCGCGGGCGTTGGCTCGCGCCGAGCTGCCCGGCGGTGCCGGCCGCCTGTCGAACGTCGTCTACATGGGCATGGGCGAGCCGATGGCCAACTACGGCCCGGTCGTCGCGTCCGTACGCCGGCTCGTCGAGGACCTCGGGCTGTCGCAGCGTTCGATCACAGTGTCGACCGTGGGGCTCGTACCCGCGATCCTGCGCCTCGCCGGCGAGGGGCTCAACGTCACGCTCGCGCTCTCCCTCCACGCGCCCGACGACGAGCTCCGCGACACGCTCGTGCCGGTCAACACGCGGTGGAAGGTGCAGGAGGCGCTCGACGCGGCGTGGACGTACGCGGAGAAGACCAAGCGGCGGGTGAGCATCGAGTACGCGCTCATCCGCGACGTCAACGACCAGCCGTGGCGCGCAACGATGCTGGGGTCGTTGCTGAAGGGCCACCTCGTCCACGTCAACCTCATCCCGCTCAACGAGACGCCCGGCTCGGACTGGACGGCCAGCAGGCCCGAGTCGCAGCGCGAGTTCGTACGACGCCTCGAAGCCGCCGGCGTCCCCGTGACGGTGCGCGACACGCGGGGGAGCGACGTGGCAGCGGCCTGCGGCCAGCTCCGCGCGGACACCGCGGACGCGTCGCCCGAGAACTCGCGAAAGTCGTGATCTTGGCCATGTTCGTTATCGCCGGCGGCCCGAAACATTGCCAAGATCACGATTCTCGGTCGCCGCTCGAAGCATGGCGGCTGTGACCCGCGTCCTCGTCGTCGGCGACTCGCTGGCGTTCCACGGGCCGACCCAGCGCGAGCTGATCACGCACCCCGACCTGTTCCCGAACGTCCTCGGCCGCCTGCTCGGCGCGGAGGTGGACTTCGTAGGCCGGCTCGGGTGGACGGCGCGCGACGCGTGGTGGGCGCTGACCCGCGACCCGTACGTCTACTCGGTCCTGCTGCCGCGTGCCGACGTCGTCGTCCTCGCGCTCGGCGGCGCCGACATGCTCCCCGCGGCGCTGCCGGCGTACCTCCGGGTTGGTCTCGACTACGTCCGGCCTGGGCCGCTCAGACGCACCCTCAAGCAGGCGTACCACCGCGCCAACCCGTACGTCGTCCGCGTCACCGGGGGACGCATCCGTACGCTGCCGCAGCACGTCACGCTGCACTACCTGACCCGCATCGTCGGCGCGCTCCGCGACCTGCATCCCGACACCAAGGTCGTGGGGATCGTGCCGCCGCCGTTCGACGCCGAGTACCTCGGCCACGTCACGCGGACCCAGCCGCCCGCGGCCAGAGCACACAGAGAATGGGGCGAGGCGATGAACGTCCCTCTCGCCGACCTCGACGCCGTCATCGCCCCGCACCTGGCCAACGGCACCCTGAATCCCGACGGCATGCACTGGTCGTGGGCGGCCCACGAGGACGTCGCGAAGGCGCTCGCCGAGGCGGTCGCGAGGACGTAAGTCCTTGCCCTCCGGAGGTCGTTCGGCACAAGCAAGGCAGAACTTGATAGGCCGAACGGACTCATTTTCCTGTCTGCCGTCGCAATCCGGGTCATGCGGGGTTAGCGTGCGTTGACCACACCTGTGCCTGAGAGAGGGCCTGCATGAACCTGTCCCGAGTCCGCCGGATGCCCCTGGCGGGAGCCGCGGCCGTATCGCTCGTAGCCGCCGCCGCGACGGGCGGAGTGTCCGGAAGCACCAACGCCAAGGCCTCCGTCCCGCAGAACTTCCAGTACCGCGAACGCGCCCTCATGGCGCAGGGATCGCCGACCGCCGAAGGCGAAGAGGCGCGCATCGCCGCCGAGCAGTACGCCCAGGCCCGCCAGGCCCCCGGTGTCGTCGCGCCCGGCGCGTACGACGCCGCGTGGGCCCAGATGAAGAGCCTGCCGACCTACGCCGGCACCTGGGCCGAGACGACCAACAAGAAGTACGACGCCGACTCGCCGGACTACCGCGACCCGGCGTTCTCCAACTCGAGCGGTGGCGCGGGCCTGGTCTCCGGCCGCGTGACCGGTGTCGCGGTCGACTCGCTCGGCACGGTCTACGCCGGCGGCGCGGCGGGCGGCGTGTTCCGCTCGACCGACGGTGGCGCCACCTGGACCCCCATCTCCGACGGCCTCCCGACGCTGTCCACCGGCGACCTCCGCGTCGCGCCCGACGGCGCCCTCTGGCTCGCCACGGGCGAGGGCAACACCGGCTCGACGTCGTACGTCGGCTCCGGCGTCTACCGCCTCCCCAGCCCGCGTACGTCGGTGTTCACCGCCGCGCACCGCGTCGGTGACGCGGGCGACGGCACCAACGTCCTCGCGGGCAAGTTCATCAACAAGGTCAAGTTCGACGACGCGGGCAACGCGTACGCCGCCACCTCGCGCGGCCTCTGGCGCCACTCCGCCACGACGAAGAACGGCGCGTGGACGCTGCTGCTCAACCCCGGCGTCCAGTCGTCGCCGTACGCCGGCATCATCAACGACGTCGCCGTCCGCCCCGGCACCCAGGGCAAGGAGATCGTCGCGAACGCCGCCTGGCGCGGCTACGAGGCGTACAACGGCTTCTACGTCTCCAAGAACGCCGGCGCGACGTTCACCAAGGTCAACCCGCAGGGCGCGATCGTCGCGAAGAACGTCGGCAACGCCGAGCTCGACTACTCGGGCGACGGCAAGAAGCTGTACACGATCGTCGAGGACACCCAGCTCTACCTGACCGGTGTCCAGAACGGCAGCAGCGTCCTCATGGGCGTCTTCGTCTCCAACAGCGGCTCGGTCACCGGCCCGTGGACGTCGATCGCCAACTACAAGAAGCTGGGCGAGTCCGGCTCCGCGCTGAAGTCCAACGCCTGGAACCGCGGCTACGGCCCCGGCGTGCAGGCTTGGTACAACAACTTCATCGCGGTCGACCCGAACAACAGCAACCACGTGTTCGTCGGTCTGGAAGAGGTCTTCGAGACCCGTGACGGCGGCTCCACGTGGAAGGCCATCGGGCCGTACTGGAACTTCGGGTTCTCCTGCTGGGACATCAGCGACGCGAAGAACACCTGCCCCGACACGACCCATGCCGACCAGCACTCGATCGCGTTCGGCAACGGCCGCGTCTACATCGGCAACGACGGCGGTCTCTACTCCCGCCCGAAGAACAGCCTCGCCGTCAACAAGAACGGCAACGCCACCGACTGGGCGAGCCACAACGCGAACCTGCGGACGCTCCAGTACTACTCGGTGGGTACCGGCTACGTCGACACCGACGGCGACGACGACATCGACGCCACCGACAAGGCCAAGGGCGTTGCCGTCGCGGGTGGTCTCCAGGACAACGGCGGATCGCTGCTGATGCCCGGGTCCAACACCATGGTCTCGCCGTTCGGCGGTGACGGCGGCGACATCATCGTGGACCCCGACAACGGCTGCAACATCCTCGACGAGTACGTCTACCTGACGCTGTGGGTCACCACGGAGTGCGGCAAGACGGACGGCTCGTTCAGCGCCGTCAAGGACGTCAGCATCCCCGACCCGTTCCCGAGGTTCACGGCGCCGTTCCGCGCGGACTCGGCCGACAAGGACCACTGGGTCGCGGGCGGCCAGATGGTGTGGACGTACGACAAGGGCTTCGACATCGAGTCCGGCGCCGACTGGGTCCCGCAGTTCGACACGGGCGCGGGCCGCAGCATCACCGGCCTCTCGTCGCACAACGACGTCGTCTGGGCCGGCTGGTGCGGCGGCTGCAACCCGGCCGGCTTCTCGCGTGGCATCGTGACCAACTACGGCGGCACGTACCACCACGTCACGCTGCCCGCGGCGATGCCGAACCGCTACATCTCCAACGTCGTCGCCGACACCAACGACGCCGACGGCTCCACGGCGTACGTCGTCTTCAACGGCTTCTCGCGCCGCTTCGTGGAGGGCCCCGGCGCCGGCGTCGGGCACCTCTGGAAGACGACCGACGGTGGCGTGACGTGGACCGACGTGTCGGGCGACCTGCCCGACGTGCCGGCCAACGACCTCGTCGTCACCGAGGACGGCACGCTGGTGCTCGGCACCGACCTCGGGACGCTCATCTCGACGGACGGCGGCGCGCACTGGCTGCGGCTCGGCGGCAACCACCCGCTGACCACCGTCATGGACCTGCACGTCGGTCCCGACGGCCGCCTGTACAGCGCGACCCACGGCCGCGGCATCTGGAGCATCCCGCTCCCGTCGTAGCCACGACGTAGCACGACGAAGGCCCCCCGGCTCCCGAGCCGGGGGGCCTTCGCCCGTGTCTTCTGCGCAACCGGGAGCCTTTTCCATCGTCAGAGGTGTTCGAGGGTGAGGATGGCGGCGACGATGGGGCCGGCGCGCCAGGGGCAGGTGCGGAGCCGGCGCAGGATGCGCCAGGTCTTGAGGACCGCGAAGCCGCGTTCGCCGAGGCTGCGGA
>DATMES010000008.1 GCA_035556555.1 Frankiaceae bacterium | reverse complement strand
ACCCCTGAAATTCCGTGTGAATCTGGCGGGACCACCCGTCAAGCCTAAATACTCCTTGGTGACCGATAGCGGACAAGTACCGTGAGGGAAAGGTGAAAAGTACCCCTGGCGGGGAGTGAAATAGTACCTGAAACCATGTGCTTACAATCCGTCGGAGCGTGTCTTCGGACAGGTGACGGCGTGCCTTTTGAAGAATGAGCCTGCGAGTTAGCGATGCGTGGCGAGGTTAACCCGTGTGGGGAAGCCGTAGCGAAAGCGAGTCCGAACAGGGCGATGAAGTCGCGTGTTCTAGACCCGAAGCGGAGTGATCTATCCATGGGCAGGGTGAAGCGCGGGTAAGACCGCGTGGAGGCCCGAACCCACCAGGGTTGAAAACCTGGGGGATGACCTGTGGATAGGGGTGAAAGGCCAATCAAACTCCGTGATAGCTGGTTCTCCCCGAAATGCATTTAGGTGCAGCGTTGCGTGTTTCTTGTCGGAGGTAGAGCACTGGATGGTCTAGGGGGCCCACAAGCTTACCGAAATCAACCAAACTCCGAATGCCGGTAAGTGAGAGCGCGGCAGTGAGACTGCGGGGGATAAGCTCCGTAGTCGAAAGGGAAACAGCCCAGATCGTCAGCTAAGGTCCCAAAGCGTGTGCTAAGTGGGAAAGGATGTGGAGTCGCACAGACAACCAGGAGGTTGGCTTAGAAGCAGCCACCCTTGAAAGAGTGCGTAATAGCTCACTGGTCAAGTGATTCCGCGCCGACAATGTAGCGGGGCTCAAGCACACCACCGAAGCTACGGCATTCACCAGATGGCTCGGCCCATGGCAACATGGGTCCAGGCCGGTGGATGGGTAGGGGAGCGTCGTGCGGCCAGCGAAGCGGCGGAGTGATCCAGCCGTGGAGGCCGCACGAGTGAGAATGCAGGCATGAGTAGCGAAAGAAGGGTGAGAAACCCTTCCGCCGGATGACCAAGGGTTCCTGGGGCAGGCTAATCCGCCCAGGGTAAGTCGGGACCTAAGGCGAGGCCGACAGGCGTAGTCGATGGACAACGGGTTGATATTCCCGTACCGGCTCTATACCGCCAATGCTGAATCCAGTTTTGCTAAGGACATGAAGCCGGCAATCCTTCGGGAGAGCTGGTGGATCGTCCGACCCCGACTGGTACTAGGCAAGCAAAGGGGTGACGCAGGAAGGTAGTCCAACCCAGGCGTTGGTTGACCTGGGGTAAGAGTGTAGGGGGAGGCGTAGGTAAATCCGCGCCTCACGTACCCTGAGACTCGATGCCGAGCCGTTCATGGCGAAGTGGATGATCCTATGCTGCCGAGAAAAGCCTCTAGCGAGGGATAGGGCCGCCCGTACCCCAAACCGACTCAGGTGGTCAGGTAGAGAATACCAAGGCGATCGAGCGAACTATGGTTAAGGAACTCGGCAAAATGCCCCCGTAACTTCGGGAGAAGGGGGGCCTTGTGGCGTGTAGGGGCTTGCCCCCGAAGCGCTGTGGGGCCGCAGAGACCAGGCTGAAGCGACTGTTTACTAAAAACACAGGTCCGTGCGAAGTCGCAAGACGATGTATACGGACTGACGCCTGCCCGGTGCTGGAACGTTAAGGGGACGGGTTAGCCCTTCGGGGCGAAGCTCAGAACTTAAGCGCCAGTAAACGGCCGCCGTAACTATAACGGTGCTAAGGTAGCGAAATTCCTTGTCGGGTAAGTTCCGACCTGCACGAATGGCGTAACGACTTCTGCGCTGTCTCAACCATAGGCTCGGCGAAATTGCACTACGAGTAAAGATGCTCGTTACGCGCGGCAGGACGGAAAGACCCCGGGACCTTCACTATAGCTTGGTGTTGGTGTCTGGTTTGGCTTGTGTAGGATAGGTGGGAGACTGTGAAGCCGGCACGCCAGTGTCGGTGGAGTCAACGTTGAAATACCACTCTGGTCAAATTGGGCGTCTAACCTCGGTCCGTAATCCGGATCAGGGACAGCGCCAGGTGGGTAGTTTAACTGGGGCGGTTGCCTCCCAAAATGTAACGGAGGCGCCCAAAGGTTCCCTCAGCCTGGTTGGCAATCAGGCGTCGAGTGCAAGTGCAAAAGGGAGCTTGACTGTGAGACAGACATGTCGAGCAGGAGCGAAAGCTGGGACTAGTGATCCGGCACTGGCTTGTGGAAGCGGTGTCGCTCAACGGATAAAAGGTACCCCGGGGATAACAGGCTGATCTTGCCCAAGAGTCCATATCGACGGCAAGGTTTGGCACCTCGATGTCGGCTCGTCGCATCCTGGGGCTGGAGCAGGTCCCAAGGGTTAGGCTGTTCGCCTATTAAAGCGGTACGCGAGCTGGGTTTAGAACGTCGTGAGACAGTTCGGTCCCTATCCGCCGCGCGCGCAGGAGACTTGAGAAGAGCTGTCCCTAGTACGAGAGGACCGGGACGGACGAACCTCTGGTGTGACAGTTGTACTGCCAAGTGCACCGCTGTTTAGCTACGTTCGGCAGGGATAACCGCTGAAAGCATCTAAGCGGGAAGCTCGCTTCAAGATGAGGTCTCCCACAGGGTCAACCTGGTAAGGCCCCCGACTAGACCATCGGGTTGATAGGCCGGAAGTGGAAGCGTGGTAACACGTGCAGCTGACCGGTACTAATAGGCCGAGGGCTTGGCCTCAAACATGCTACGCGTCCACTGTGCGGTTCCCGAGTTGCGGTCGTCTACCGACCCGACAACTCCATAGCGTTCGGCGACCATAGCGAAGGGGAAACGCCCGGTCCCATTCCGAACCCGGAAGCTAAGCCCTTCAGCGCCGATGGTACTGCACGGGAGACTGTGTGGGAGAGTAGGACGTCGCCGGCATACTTCCTCGACGAGGGTCACTTATGGTGGCCCTCGTCGTGGTTTCCCAGGAGGTTTGTCATGCCCGACCGTTCCGACGGTCAGCCGCCCCGCCGCGGGTCAGGCACCCCTCGTAGCGGCTCGAGCTCAGGTGCGCCCCGCAAGGGCGCGGCACCTCGTTCGGGTGGGTCCAGGAGCGGCGGAGCCCCTCGTACGGGTGCCGCGCGCGTCACAGGCCGGCCCTCCGCGGCGCGGCCCGCCCGTCCAGCAGGGCCGAGGCCCGAGCGCGCCGAGCGGCCCGCCAGGCCGACGGGACCGCCGCTGCCCGAGGGCACCGACCCGAGGATGCTGCCGGGCGACGTGGGCCGCGAGCTGCGCGGCCTCCCCGACCCGACCGTCGAGCGCATCGCCGGCCACCTCGTCGCCGCGGGCATGCTCGTCGACGACGACCCCACGCAGGCGTACGAGCACGCCAAAGCCGCCAAGGCGCTGGCCAGCCGTGTCGGCGCCGTACGGGAGGCGGTCGGGGTGACGGCGTACCGCGCCGGCGACTTCGCGGCCGCGCTGACGGAGCTGAAGGCGGCCCGGCGCATCACCGGCCTGCCCGACCACCTCCCGCTGCTCGCCGACTGCGAGCGCGCGCTGGGCCACCCCGAGCGCGCGCTCGCGTACGCCAACGACCCCGAGAAAGCCCGCCTGGACCGCGCGAGCCAGATCGAGCTGGCGATCGTGGTCTCCGGCGCCCGCCGCGACCTCGGCCAGCCCGAGGCCGCCGTGCTCGCGCTGCAGGGCAAGGAGCTCGACAGCGACGCCGTCGAGTCGTGGACCCCGCGGCTCTGGTACGCCTACGCCGACGCGCTGCTCGCGGCGGGGCGTACCGACGAGGCGGTCAGCTGGTTCACCGCGGTGGCGACGATCGACGAGGACGGCGAGACCGACGCGCAGGAGCGCCTGGGCCAGATCTAGCCCGCCAGCGGGGGAGGCCCCGCCGCGTCGCCGAAGTCGTACGTCCGTCCCTCGACCTTGTCGAGCCAGCGGTTGATGCCGACGATGTTCGCGGCGAAGGAGTTCAGCCGCTCGAACTTCTCGTCCAGCTCGGGGTCGGTGCGGATGGCGGCGTAGCGCTCAGCGGTGCGTTCGCGCACCAGGCCGACCGCGTGGTCGAGGTCCAGCTCGCTGCCGCGCGCCTCGCCGACCAGCTCGACCCACAGGCGGATCTCCTCGACGGAGCGCTCGAGGATGTCGTCCACGTGCGAGACCGGGCCGTAGTGGCTGAACAGCAGCCGCGCCGGTGCCATGTCCTGGAACAGCGCGATCGAGGCCAGCGCGACGTCGAGGTCGAAGTCCGGGGGCGGCGTCGCGGGGCGGAGCAGGTCGACCTCGGGGACGTAGATGCCGGCCGCGTCGCCGACGTAGAGGTCGCCGGTCGAGTCGTCGAACAGCCCGACGTGGTGCTTCGCGTGCCCAGGGGAGTAGCGGACGCTCAGGGTGCGCCCGCCGCCGAGGTCGATCGACGCCTGGTCGCCGACGGCGCGGACGCGTTGCTCAGGGGTGGGCAGCAGCGGGCCGAACACCTCGTCCATCAGCGGCCCGTACACCCGCTGCGCGCTCGCCATGAGCTTGCTGGGGTCGACCAGGTGCCGCGCGCCGAGCTCGTGGACGACGACCTCGGCCTTCGGGTACGCCGCCGCGATGTCGCCCACGCCGCCCGCGTGGTCGAGGTGGATGTGCGTGACGACGACGGTGGCGAGATCCTCGGGGCCGAGCCCGTGCTCCGCGAGCGCGGCCTGGACGACCGGCGCGGACCTCGCGGTGCCGGTCTCGACCAGGCACGGCCGCTCGCTGAGCACGAGGTAGCCCGCGGTGATGCCCGAGTAGCCCGACATCAGCGTGTCGATCGTGTGGACGCCGCCGCCGAGGTCGGTTGTCAACATGCCGGAAATCTCCGTCCACAGATTGGCTCCGGGCCCGTTGCGGGCCGTTCCGCGCGCCCATCCTAGAAGGGGGAACCCGGCGCGAGGCCGGGCGGGGAAGGAGGACGCGATGGTGGCGCAGGTCGCCGAGCGCAACGACGTCGTGCTGGCCGGGCGGCTGTCCGCGCCGGCCGAGGAGCGGACGCTGCCGAGCGGGGACGTCATGGTGACGTTCCGGGTGGTGGTGGGGCGCCCGCCGGAGACGCGGACGCGCTCGCGGACGCCGGCGATCGACACGATCGACTGCGTGGCGTGGACCCCCGCGCTGCGCCGGACGGCCCTGGCGTGGGCCGCCGGCGACAGCGTCGAGGTCACCGGCGCGCTGCGCCGGCGGTTCTGGCGGGCCGGCGGGGGAACGGCCAGCCGGACGGAGGTGGAGGTGCTCAAGGCCCGGCGGCTCGCCAAGGCGCCGCCGTAGCCGCTACGGCAGGGCGAGCGCCGCGGGGATCGCCTGCGCGTAGACGGCGGCCATGGCGGCGTAGCCGGCCGGCGTCGGGTGCACGTTGTCCGGCGACAGCAGGCCAGGGATCACGGCGATGGTCTCCGGCGCCGCGGGCGTCGCGGGCACGACCGTGGCGAACGCCGACCAGACGTCGGCGTAGACCACGCGCTCGCCCCTGCCCTGCTCGCCGGCGACGAGGGCGCTGATGGCCTGGGCGTACTCGTAGGTCACCCGGTCGTTCGGGGCGGCGGCCCACGGCGTGACGTTCGACAGCACGATCCGCGAGCCGGGGCGCAGCGCCTGGACCTTGTCCACGAGCGCCTGGAGCCGCGCGGTGAGGTTGCCGACGAACGCCGCGCGCTGGGCGGCGTTGGCGTAGTTCACCTTGCCGCCGGCGTTCGGGTACGTCGTGCCGGGGTCGTAGCGCTGGCCGATGTCGTTGGTGCCGAGGTGGATGACGGTGACGTCGGGGGTGATCGGGGCGCGGGTGGCCGTGCCGGTCAGCCAGTAGCCGCCGAGGTCGCTGCTCGGGCCGCGACCGTCGAGCGCGGCGGCGTTCTGGTCGATCCGGTAGCCGGGGTGGCCGTTGTGGCGGTTCTGGCCGAGCTGGTCGAGGACGGCGTTCGAGTTGGCGGTCGACGTGCCCACCATCTCGTGCGTCACGCCCTGCGCGGTCAGCGCCAGCGTCAGCGGCGCCCGGTAGCCCCCCGGCGAGTCCACGCCCACGGTGCTGTACGGCACCTCCGGCGGCAGCTGCGCGGGCCGGCCGACGTACCACGTGGCGCCGTACGTGATGGAGTCGCCGAGCGGGTAGATGCGCACGCCCGCGGCGGCGGCGGGCTCCGGCGCGACGCCGAGCGTGG
This sequence comes from Frankiaceae bacterium, assembly GCA_035556555.1. Taxonomy (GTDB): domain Bacteria; phylum Actinomycetota; class Actinomycetes; order BP-191; family BP-191; genus BP-191. The sequence continues at coordinate 57,916 of DATMES010000008.1, read as the reverse complement.
CGGCCGCCGCGACGGCGGCGAGCGAGCAGAGCAGACGACGGGTACGACGGATCACGGCGGGGTCCCCTCCCGAGCGCGCCCCTCGCGCTCGTAGGGGAGACGCCGCTAGGGCTGGTTCGTCGCGTCGGCGTACGCGCGGAGCAGGAAGCCCGTGCGCGGCTTCGGCGTGAAGTACGTCGACTTCCTCGGCATCCGCTCGCCCGCCGCGGCGACGGCGATGACCGCCTCGACCGGCGTCGGATTGAGCAGCAGCGCGGTGCCGCCGTGCTCGTGCGCGGCCGCCTCGGCCGACGGCGCGTCGTGGCGGTACCAGACGGTGTCCTCGTCGTCGGTGACGTGCCAGACGGCGCGGATGAGGAGGTGGTGCGCGACGGTGACGTCGAGCCCGCGCCACGCCGCGGACGCCTCGCCAGGCAGGTGCGCGCCCAGCTCGGCGGCGGAGGGCTCGGTGAGCAGCCAGCGGCCGTCCGTACCCGAGAGCACGAACGCCGCCCCGCCCTTGCCCGCCCGCTCCAGCGCGCCGAGCGCCTCGTCGAGGCTGCCGTCGAGCCGCGTCACCGTGAACGCCTCCGACGCCAGCCGTACGGCCTCGGCCACCGGCAGCGACGGCACGACGCGGTGGATCGCGTGCACCTGCGGCCCGAACGCCGTCGCGTCCACGAGGAACGCCAGCCCGTGGTCCCACGGGCCGTTCCCCGCGCCCGCGGCGTGCCTGTCGGCCTGGTGGCGGCGGAAGTTCGCGTACCTGTGGTGGCCGTCCGCGATGACCGCGCGGCGCGTGTGCAGGTCGGCGGCGACGGCCGCGAGGATCTCGGGGTCGGTGATCGCCCAGAGCCTGTGGTGCAGGCCGTCGTCGGTGGTCGCCTCCGCGAGCGGCGGCTGCCCGCCGACGTCGCTGACGACCGCGGACGCGACGCCGCCGCCGTCGTACACGAGGTAGATCGGCTCGTTGTTGGTCTCCGTCGCCGCGGTGAGCGCGAGCCGGTCGGAGACCGGGCCTGCCATGGTGTTCTCGTGCGGGAGCACGATGCCCGCGTCCGGGTCGACGAGCGCCAGCGCGCCGATCAGCCCGCGCGTGACGGACTCGCCGTCGCGCATCTCGTACGCGTACAGCGCCGGCTCGTCGTCTGCCTTCAGCACGCCTGCCGCCCGCCATTCGGCCAGCAAGGCGGCTGCCGACTCGTAGCGCGTCGAGCGCCCGTCCCCGGGGTCCCGTGGCAGGATGAGACGAACGACGTTGTACGGGCTCAGGGCCTCGTAACGCCGCACGCCGTCCTCATCGATGACGTCGTACGGCGGCGACGTGAGGGCGGAGAGCGGCCCCGCGACCGCCTCGTCGTAGCGCAGGGCACGGAAGGGCACGAGCTCCAGTCCGCTGGGAGCGGGAACGGCAGGGTCCGGCTGGGAGGTCATGCCGCGCATCGTACGGCGCGGCCCGAGGGAGCAGGCGAGGAGGCGACATGACGCGCGACGACTGGAACGACGAGGAGGAGCCGGCCAGGCCGCCGTTCGCCGACCTGCCGCCCCCGCCGCCCGACACGCTGCCGTCGGGCGAGGTCTACGACTGGTACACCCGCGGCGTCCAGCTGCTCGAGAACGGCGACCTGCATGCCGCCGTCGAGCTGCTGACCCGGGCCAGCGCGGCCGTCCCCGAGTCGCGCTCCGTGCTCGAGGCGCTGGCGCGGGCGCAGTTCGACGCGGGGATGTACGCCGAGGCGAAGGTGTCGTTCGAGATGATCGTCGCCGTCAACCCCGCCGACGACTACGCGCAGTTCGGGCTCGGCCTCGCCGCCGCCCGTGTCGACGACCTCGAGACCGCGATCGAGCACCTAGCGCTCGCCGCCGCCATGCGCCCCGACGTCGCCCACTACGCCACCGCGCTGCGCGGCGCCCGGGCCACCAAGGCCGCCCGGCGGTGACGCTCGGCGCGTGCGCCGCGCCGCTCTGCGAAGCGTACGACACCGCCCTGCTCGACCTCGACGGCGTCGTCTACACGGGTGACGCCGCCATCCCTGGCGCCGTCGAGGCGATCGCGGCGGCGCGGGCGGCGGGCATGCGGATCGCGTACGTCACCAACAACGCCTCCCGCACCCCCGCCACCGTCGCCGCGCACCTCACCGCGCTCGGCATCCCCGCGGCCGAGTCGGAGGTCGTCACCGCCGCGCAGGCGGCCGCGACGCTGCTCGGCACGCTCGTCCCGCCCCCGGGACCCGTCCTCGTGACCGGCACGGAGGGGCTGCGCGAGGCGCTGGCCGCTGCGGGCTACGCCTCGGTCCCGGCCGCCGCCGACCGCCCGGCCGCCGTGGTGCAGGGGTACGACCCCACGCTCACGTACGCCGACCTCACCGAGGCCGCGCTCGCCGTGCGGGCCGGCGCCGTCTGGGTCGCCTGCAACCTCGACGCGACCATTCCCAGCGAGCGAGGTCAGCTGCCGGGGAACGGCGCGCTGGTGGCGTTCGTCGCGCACGCCGTGGGCCGCCGCCCCGACGCCGCGGCCGGCAAGCCTGAACGCGCGCTGCACCACGAGGCGGTCCGCCGCTCGGGTGCCGTACGGCCGCTCGTCGTCGGCGACCGGCTCGACACCGACGTCGAGGGCGCGGCCCGCGCGGGGTGCGACAGCCTGCTCGTGCTCACCGGCGTCACCGACGAGGCGGCGCTGCTCGCGGCGCCGGAGGGGCGGCGGCCGACGTACGTCGGCCTCGACCTGCGCACGCTGCTGCTCCCGCACCCGGCGGACGGCGTCCGTGACGGCCTCGACGCGCTGCGCGGCGTCCTGCGGACGACCTGGGTCTGAACCTCTACTAGAGGAGCGAACGCAGCCGCAGCAGGTCGCTGATGCTCGCGTCGACCTTGACCTTGCCGGTCGCCCACGCGATCGGGAAGCTCAGCTCGCCCTTGGTCAGCGCGACGAGGTCGTCGCTGCTGACCTTCACCCGGATCTGGCCGTCGTGCTGCCCGCCGCGCTCGATGCCGGTGAGCCCCTCAGGGCCGATCCTGGCCGTGAAGCACTCCTTGAGGTCGGAGACCCAGCAGCTCAGGGTGCGCTCGACGACGTGCTGCTCCCGCAGGTCTTCATCGACCTTGTGCAGCAGCCTTGCCACGTCGTGCAACGCCGCCTCGCACTCTTCGACCGAGGCCATGCGCGAACGCTACCCCAGCGCGCCCATCACGAACCGGGTGGCTACCCGCGTCGCGCGGGTCGCTCCGGTAGCGTGACGGGGACGCCTATCGGAGGGATCGTGCCGTGCGCGATGCGCTCAAGAACTACCTGAACCTCGCCAGCGGGCTGACCGAGGTCGGCCGCCAGCGCGCCGTCGCCGCGTCCAAGGCGCTCGTCGCCCAGGGCGAGGCCACCGCGGAGCAGGTGAGCAGCCTCGCCGAGGACCTCATCCAGACCAGCAAGAGCAACCGAGAGATGATCACCGCCCTCGTCCGCAGCGAGGTCGAGAAGGCCCTCAACGTCGTCGGCCTCGCCACCGCCGACTCCGTCGACCGGCTGACCAAGCGCCTCCAGTCGCTGGAGTCGGCCCTGCGCGACGCGAGCACCGACAAGCCCGCGGCCCCGGCCAAGCCCGCCGCGAAGCCCGCGGCCAAGAAGCCTGCCGTGAAGAAGGCTCCGACGGCGAAGAAGCCCGCCGCCAAGCCCGCGGCCAAGGCCCCGGCGCGCAAGCCCGCCACCAAGCCCGCGCGCAAGCCCGCGAAGAAGGCCGCGAAGAAGGCCAGCTCGTGACCGAGGCCGACGCCACTCCCGTCGCCGACCAGACGCCCGCCGACCCCCGCGCCGCGGAGGCTGCCGCGCCCGCGGTCGCGGCCGTCGACGCCGCGCGCGCCCGGCTCGCCGAGACCGACGGCACGCCCGTCGCCGGTCACGTCGCCGTCTACGACGAGGTGCACGGCGTCCTCCAGGGGACGCTCGCCGGCCTCGGTACGTAGTGGCCCACCGGGCGCGGCTCGACGCCGAGCTGGTCCGGCGCGGGCTCGCCCGCAGCCGCGAGCAGGCGAGCGCGGTCATCGCCGAAGGCAGGGTCCGCGTCGGCGGCCTGGTCGCCACCAAGCCGTCCACCGGCGTCGACGCCACCGCCTCGGTGACCGTCGAGGAGGTCGCGACCGAGGAGTACGTCTCCCGCGGCGGCCACAAGCTGGCCGGCGCGCTCGACGCGTTCACACCTCCCCCTGAGGTCGAGGGGCGACGCGCGCTGGACGCCGGAGCCTCCACCGGAGGGTTCACCGACGTCCTGCTGCGCCGCGGCGCCGCGCACGTCGTCGCCGTGGACGTCGGATACGGCCAGCTCGCGTGGTCCGTCAGGAGCGATCCGCGGGTGACGGTGCTCGACCGCACGAACGTCCGGGAGATCACCCTCGACGAGGTCGGCGAGCCGGTCGACCTGGTCGTGGCCGACCTGTCGTTCATCGCGCTCGCCAAGGTCGTCCCCGCGCTGCGCGGGATCGCCACGCCGGAGGCCGACCTGGTGCTCATGGTGAAGCCGCAGTTCGAGGTCGGGAAGGCCCGCGTCGGCCAGGGCGGCGTCGTCCGCGACCCCGAGGTACGCGCCGACGCCGTCCGCCTCGTCGCCGCCGCCGGGGCGGAGGTGGGGCTCGGCGTGATGGGCGTCACCGCGAGCCCGCTGCCCGGTCCCGCGGGCAACGTCGAGTACTTCCTGTGGCTCCGCGCTGGCGGGCCGCCGCTCGGCGAGGCCGACCTGGAACGCGCCGTCCGCGAGGGGCCGCAGTGACCCGCGAGGTGCTGCTCGTCGTCCACACCGGCCGCGAGAAGGCGCTCGGGGCGGCCGGCGAGGTCGCCGCCGCGCTGCGCGACGCGGGCCTCGGCGTACGACTGCTCGCGAGCGAGGCGCCCGAGGCCCGTATCGATGACGCGACGGTCCTCGACGACGCGAAGGCCGCCGACGGCGCCGAGCTCATCATCGTGCTCGGCGGCGACGGCACGCTGCTCCGCGCGGCCGAGCTGGCCCGCCCCGCGGGCACGCCGCTGCTCGGCGTCAACCTCGGCCATGTCGGGTTCCTCGCCGAGATCGAGCCCGACGACATCCGCGCGACTGTCGCTCACGTCGAGGCCAAGTCGTACACCGTCGAGGAGCGGCTGACTCTCGACGTGACGGTGAGACGCGACGGCGAGGTCGTCGGCACCGACTGGGCGCTCAACGAGGCCTCGGTCGAGAAGGCCGCACGCGAACGCATGATCGAGGTCGTCGCCGCGATCGACGGCAGGCCGCTGAGCCGCTACGGCTGCGACGGGCTGGTGCTCGCGACGCCGACGGGGAGCACGGCGTACGCGTTCTCGGCGGGCGGGCCGGTCGTGGCTCCCGACGTCGAGGCGCTGCTGCTGGTGCCGATCAGCGCGCACGCCCTGTTCGCGCGGCCGGTCGTCGTCGGTCCCGGCAGCGTCATCACCGTGGACCTGCTGCCGGGGGCGGGAGGCGGGGTGCTGTTCTGCGATGGGCGCCGCGTCACCGAGCTCGGCCAGGGCGTGCGCGTGGAGGTCAGGCGCGGCGCCCAGCCGGTACGGCTCGCACGGATCCACCCGGCGCCGTTCACCGAACGCCTCGTGGCGAAGTTCCGGCTCCCGACGGACGGCTGGCGCAACCCGTAGCCGCCACGCCCTGGCCCCGTCACCCGCCCGTCGCCCGCTCCCCGAAGTTACTGGTGAGTAGCGACGTCGCCGGTCACCAGTTCGCGCTCGGCCCGAGCCGCTACTCACCAGTAACTTCGAGCGGATCGGCGCAACGACGCTAGGTCGTGAGCTTCCAGTCCTTGTCGAGGATGCCGAACAGCTTGTGCATGAGCCGCGTCGAGCCCTCGCGGTTGAGGTGGATGCCGTCGCGCGCGCGGACCAGCTCTCCGCCCACGAAGTCGGCGTAGCGGCCGTTGACGGCGTAGTCGTCCCAGATGTCGACGTACGTCACCCGCGGCACCGACGCGGCGGCCGCGGCGAGCGCGAGGTTGATCTCGCGGTAGATGCCGGTGAGCCGGTCGGACTTCGCGATCGGCATGCCGACCCAGTAGACGTGCCGCTTGCCGTTCTCGCCGAACGCCTGCATGGTGATCGCCGCGCGGCGCTGGTACTCCGCCTTCCACTCCGGAGTGCCCTCGCGGACCACGCGCCCGCCCGCGAGCGTGAAGCCCTGGCCGTCGTTGCCGCCCATCATGACGATGACCGCGTCGGGGTCGTGCGCGGCCATCTGCCGCCGCGCCTGCACCGGCCAGGCGAGGACGTCGTCGCGGACCAGCCCGGTGCCGTACTTGGTCTCCGACCCGCCGGTCAGTGCCTTGGTGCCCTCGCCCTCCTTGACCAGCCGAGGCCCGAAGAACTCGATCATCGAGTCGCCGGTGACGAACAGCTTCAACGGCGCGGCGGCGGAGGCGTCCCTGAACGTCACCGCGGGCGGCGCCGTAGCAGAGGGCGGCGCACCCGAAGCAGAGGCCGAAGGAAAGACAGTCGGCGACGCCGTCGGCAGCACGGAGTCCGGGGGCTCGAACGCACCGCCGTTCCCCGTCACCGGCTCGCGCCCGAGTGCCCGGTCGATCCGCTGCCGCGGCCGGTCCGTGTGCAGGAAGTGCGCGACCGAGTCCACCGGGCGAGCGATCGCGAGCAGCCAGGTCCGCTGCCACCCCAGCGGCATCGTCTCGGCGGCGTGCACGAAGCGCTCCGAGTTGAAGAGCGCGGCCAGCGCGAACGCGACGACCATGACGACGAGGACCTTGCCCGCCGGCAACGTACGCCCGGGCGCCATCGACCCGGCGAGCGCGGGCTCGTCGGGGTCGGTGGCCGCGAGCGGCCGGTCGGACACGTCAGTCACGTCAAGGCTCCTAGGTCAGAACTGGAAGTAGATGAACGCCGCCACACCCTGGTTGCCGAACGTCGACACCGCCACCAGCGACAGCGCCAGCACCGCGCCCTGCGCCGTCAGGGACATCGTGGAGAACCCGTGCTGCAGCCGCGCGGTGGCGTCCTTCGGCAGGTACTGGATACCGATGCCGAGCGCGATGAGCAGCAGGACGTTGAGCGCGACCGCGGGTCCGGAGGCAAAAGCCAAGAGCCGCCCGAAGATCTCCATCGCCGTGCCGAAGCCGTCCGCCCGGAAGAACACCCACGCCAGGCAGACCACGTGGAACGTCAGCAGCCGCCCGCCGATGCGCCGCAGCACCGTGTCGCGCGGGGTGGCATGCCCTAGCGCGTGCCGGCGGTCGGCGGCGAGGCGTTCGACGGCGAGGCCGACGCCGTGGATGGCGCCCCAGATGACGAAGTTCCACGCGGCGCCGTGCCAGAGGCCGCCGAGCAGCATCGTCAGCATGAGGTTGCGGTACGTGAACAGCGTCGAGCCGCGGTTGCCGCCGAGCGGGATGTAGAGGTAGTCGCGCAGCCAGCGCGACAGGCTCATGTGCCAGCGCCGCCAGAAGTCCTGCAGCGAGACGGCGCTGTACGGCGAGTTGAAGTTCTCCGGGAAGCGGAAGCCGAGCAGCAGCGCGATGCCGATGGCCATCTCCGAGTACGCAGAGAAGTCGCAGAAGATCTGCACGGCGTACCCGTAGACGGCCATCAGGACCTCCCACGAGCTGTGCTGCCCGGGGTTGTCGAAGACGGGGTCGACGAGCTTGGTGGCGAGGAAGTCGGCGATGACCGCCTTCTTGAACAGCCCGCCCACGATGAGGAAGAACGCCCGCGTGGCCTGGATCTGGCGCGGGTCGCGCGGCCCGCGCAGCTGCGGGATGAACTCGCTCGCGCGCACGATCGGCCCCGCGACGAGGTGCGGGAAGAACGCGAGGTAGACGGCGAAGTCCACGGGCTTGGCCGGTTCGATCGCGCCGCGCTTGACGTCGATGACGTACGACAGCGCCTGGAACGTGAAGAACGAGATGCCCACCGGCAGCGCGACCTGGAGCAGCGGCAGCGGCGGCGTCAGCCCGACCTTGCCGAACAGCTCGGTCACCGAGTCGAGGAAGAAGTTGTAGTACTTGAACCAGCCGAGCGCGCCGAGGTTGCCGGCCACGGCCACGATGCCGAGCGTCTTCTTCAACGGCGCGCCGCGGGCCCGGTGCAGCAGCTCCGCCATGACCTGGTTGAACACCGTCGACCCGAACAGGAGCAGCACGAAGCGGGCGTCCGTGTAGCCGTAGAAGACGTAGCTCGCCGCGAGGATGAACGGCTTCCAGAGCGCCGGCTTCGGCATGAGCAGCCAGCTCGCCGTGAACACCACGACGAAGAAGACCGCGAACTGGATCGTCGGGAAGATCAAGAGTCCGCACCTGTTGCGATCGGGATCAGGCGCCATCGTAGCCGCGCGCATTGGCGTTTTTGTCGCAGCCCGGCCGTACGATCGCCCGGATGCTGGAGGAGATGCGGATCAGCGGGCTCGGCGTGATCGCCGACGCCGTCCTCGACCTGCACCCAGGGCTGACCGTCGTCACGGGCGAGACCGGCGCGGGCAAGACCATGGTGGTCGAGGGGCTGTCGCTGCTGTTCGGGGGGCGCGCCGACGCGGGCCTGGTCCGTACGGGCGCCGCGAAGGCCGTCGTCGAGGGCCGCCTCGCGCTCTCCGGGGACTCGCCGGCGGTCGCGCGCGCGCTGGACGCTGGCGGCGAGCTCGACGACGGCGCGCTCCTGGTCAGCCGTACGGTCTCCGCCGAGGGCCGCTCGCGGGCGCACGTCGGGGGGCGTTCGGTGCCGGTGGGCGTGCTCGGGGAGCTCGCGGAGACGCTCGTCGCCCTGCACGGCCAGCACGACCAGCGGCGGCTGACCAGCCCCGCGGAGCAGCGCGCCCTCCTCGACCGCTACGCCGGGCTCTCGCTCGAGGAGTGGACGGCGGCGTACGACCGCCTCGGCGAGGTCAGCGCGGCCGTCGCCGAGATCACCGCGCGCCGCCGCGAGCGGGCCCGCGAGGCAGACCTGCTCCGCCTCGGGCTCGCCGAGGTCGCGGCCGTCGAGCCGGTCCCCGGCGAGGACGAGGTGCTGGCTACGGAGGTGTCGCGGCTCGCGCACGCCGACGCGCTGCGTTCGGGGGCGGAGGCGGCGCACGCCGCGCTCGTCGGCGACCCGCGCGACCCCGACGCGGTCGACGCGACGGGGCTCGTCGGCACGGCACGGCATGGCTTGAGCGCGGTGGCCGGGCACGACCCCGCGCTCGACGCGCTGGCGGCGCGGCTGACGGAGGTGTCGTACCTCCTGGCCGACGTGGCCGCGGACCTCGGCTCGTACGCCGCCGCGGTCGACGCCGACCCCGCCCGCCTCCAGGCGGCGCAGGAGCGGCAGGCGGCGCTGGGGACGTTGACCCGCAAGTACGCGGACGACCTGCCCGGCGTGCTCGCCTGGGCGTCGGCGGCGGGTGAGCGGCTCGCGGAGCTCGAGGGCGACGACGACACGCTGACGTCGCTCGCGGAGGAGCGTGACGCGCTGCTGGCCAGGCTCGGCATGCTGGCGGCGGACATCACCAAGGCGAGGGTCGCGGCGGGGGAGCGGCTCGCGACTGCTGTCTCGACCGAGCTGGCCGCGCTGGCGATGCCCGACGCCGTGCTCACGGTGTCCGTCACGCAGGACGACGGCGACCTCGTCGTGGGGGAGCGGCGGCTGGCGTACGGGCCCACCGGCACCGACACCGTCGAGCTGCTGCTCACGCCCCACGCGGGCGCGCCGCCGCGGCCTGTCGCGCGCGGGGCGTCAGGCGGCGAGCTGTCGCGGGTCATGCTCGCGCTCGAGGTCGTGCTGGCGGGGGCCGACCCGGTGCCGACGATGGTGTTCGACGAGGTCGACGCCGGGGTCGGCGGCCGCGCGGCGGTCGAGGTCGGGCGGCGGCTCGCGCTGCTGGCCCGCGACCACCAGGTCGTCGTCGTGACGCACCTGCCGCAGGTGGCGGCGTTCGCCGACCGGCACGTGCACGTCGCCAAGGCCGCCGACGGCGGCGTCACGGCCAGCGGCATCACGACGCTCGACGACGCGGGCAGGCTGCGCGAGCTGTCGCGGATGCTCGCCGGCCTCGACGACAGCGACCTCGCGCGCGGCCACGCCGAGGAGCTGCTCGCGGTCGCCGCGTCGGCGAAGGAGCGCGGGTGAGCGTCAGGGCGGTGCCCGAGGCCGACTGGGAGCAGGCGGCGGCGCTGGCTCAGGAGGCGTTCGGGTCGTTCGAGGACACGTCGCGCTGGTCGGCGAGCCTCGCGCACTCCCACGCGGTGGGGGCGTACGACGGCGGGCGGCTCGTGTCGTTCGCGCGGGTGAAGCCGTACGAGCAGTGGTTCGGCGGCCGCGCCGTCCCGATGGGCGGCATCGCCAGCGTCGCGGTCGCGGCGACCCACCAGCGGCGCGGCCTCGCGCGCGAGACGGTCGCGGCGACGCTGCCTGTGCTGCGCGAGCAGGGGCTCGCGGTGTCGGCGCTGTTCCCCGCGACGACGCCGCTGTACCGCGGCCTCGGCTGGGAGCACGCCGGCGACTACACCTGGCTCGACGTCCCCGGCGCGCTGCTGCGCGCGCTTGGCCCCGTCGAGGGCGTGACGCTGCGGCCCGCGACGGAGGCCGACCTGCCGGGGGTGTTCGCGGCGTACGACGCGGTCTGCCGCGACACCAACGGCCTGCTCGCGCGGCGCGGGCCGTTCTTCGACCTGCGGCCCGAGACGGTGCTCGGCGTGGCGTCGTTCCTCGTCGCCGACGGGGAGTCGGGGATCGAGGGGTGGACCCGCGCCGACCGGCGCCACGCGGGCCACCACGTCGACGTCGAGGCGTGGGACGTCGTCGCGACGACCCGTGCGGCGGCGCGGGCGCTGTGGTTCGCGCTCGGCGCGGGCGCGTCGACCGTCAAGACCGTACGGGCGAAGGCGTACGCCGACGACCTGCTGCCGCACCTCGCCGAGCCCGAGGTCACGGTGCACGAGCACCTGCGCTGGATGCTGCGGCTCGCCGACGCGCCAGCAGCGGTGGCCGCGCGCGGGTGGCCGGCGGGGCTGCGTACGGCCGTCGACCTCGACGTCACCGACGAGCAGGTGCCGGACGGCGCGGGCCACTGGCGGCTCACGGTCGAGGACGGCAACGGCACCCTGACCCGCGGCGGCGACGGCACCGTAGCCCTCGGCATCGGCGCGCTCTCCGCCCTCTACAGCGGCTACGCCGACCCGCGCACCCTGCGCCGCGCGGGACTGCTGTCCTGCGCCGACGACGACGCGCTGGACACGCTCGCCGCCATGACCGCGGGCCCGCGGCCGCGGCTGCTCGACTACTTCTGACGGGTCCCGTACTCGTCGTACGGCGGGCAGTCCCAGAACGGCTCGGCCGCGACGTGGACGTCCCCGTCCTCCTCGACCTCGACGACACCGGGCACGACCGTGCCCGTCAGTCGGCCGGTGACCGCGCAGACGGTCTCGTCCCAGGAGAACGGCTCGCACGCCTCGAGGCAGATCAGCAGGTCCTCCGGCTGCGTCGTGACCGGCACCGGACACCCCGCGCCCGGGTCGGTCGTCCACGCGTCGCCGTCCCAGTACCAGGCGGTGCCCGCCACGGTGGCCTCGGTGCAGACGGCATGGGTCGCGCCGGGGTCGGCGGCGTACGACACCAGGGTCGCGACGGCGACGACGCCGGGGGCCGGTCCCGCCGACGCCTCCGCCACGGACGGGCCGGTGTGGGCCGCGTTGCCGACGTGGATGGTGCAGCGCAGCGAGACCGCCGCCCCGGCCGCGGTGACCGGGCCGCCGGCGAGGTAGCCGGTCCACGTTTCGGAGCCGCCGTCGGTCACGAGGAACGAGCACGGCCGCCCCTCGGGCGGGCCCGCGGCGGCGGCCGGCGGTGCCAGCGCGGCGGCCGCGGCGAGCATCGTGAGGATCGTTCCGCGCAGCATCCACAAACCCCCGTCGTCAGCCGAGGGTCCTTCGTACTCCGCGCGCGGGACGGCGCCAACGGCTGCGCCGCAACCGTTCTCCCGCAGGGACGGGAACTGCTCAGCCGAGCAACGAACCACTCCGCTCCCCAGCCGCTCTCACTGCCATTCACCCACCCAGCAAGGGGGAGACATGAACGTCCTGAAGAAGCTGCTCGGCGTCACGGCCGTCGCCGCGGTCGCGGTCGTCGCCGCGCCCGCACCGGCCAACGCGGGCGTCGCCCAGTGCGCGCTGTGGGCCGTCGGCGACACCGGCGTCGGCGGCACGGTCAGCATCATCCCGCTCGTCATCGCGCCCGAGGTCCGTACGACCGACGTCGGCTGGCAGGTCAACTGCGTCCTCGACACCGTCGGCCTCTGCACCTACAACTACGACCCGGTCGGCGTGCACAGCGAGGGGCTCGTCGTCGAGACCCAGACGTACGCCGAGTGCGTCGTCCTGCCCGACTAGGCCGACCACCCAGCAACGGGGAGAACCCATGTCCGTCATGAAGAGAACGCTCGGGACCACCGTCGCGGCCCTCGCCGCGGTCGCCGTCACCGCCGCGCCCGCCTCGGCCAACTCCGGCGTCGCCCAGTGCGGCTACTGGGCGATCGAGGACACCGGCGTCGGCGGCACCGTCAGCATCATCCCGCTCGTCATCGCGCCGACCGTGTCGGTCGCCGACCCCACCGAGTACACGAACTGCGTGCTCGACACGGTCGGTCTCTGCACGTACGAGTACGACCCGGTGGGGCCGTACAGCACGGGCCTCGGGCCCGAGACCGTGACGTACGTCAACTGCCTGGTCTGACCCGGGCTACGTCCACTCGTCGTACGGCGGGCAGTCCCAGAGCGGCTCGCCGGCGACGTGGACGTCGCCGTCCTCCTCCACGTCCACGACACCCGGTACCGACGGCAGCGCGACGAGCACGGGGCAGACCGCCGCGTCGAGCACGGGGACGAGGCAGGCGACGAGCTCGTGGCACGGCCACGGGTCGCCGGCGTTGGGCGTCACCGCCGGGTCGCACGGCGCCGCGGGGTCGGCCGACCACGTCCCGGTGGCGGCGTCCCAGTACCAGGCGGCGCCGTCCACGGTCGCGGCCGAGCAGAGGTACGGCAGATCCCAGTCCTCGGCGACGTACGACATCGGGGTCGGCGGCAGCACCACCGCGTGCGCCGCCGGCCCCGCCGTCTCCGACACGACGGCAGGCGCGGTGCGGCGGACGTCGTTCAGCACGATCGAGCACGTGATCGACACCTCGGCGCCCGGCGCGACGAGCGGGCCGCCGTAGATCACCCCGGCGAACGTGCGCGGCGAGCCGGAGTCGGTGCCGTTCGTGGAGACGAAGCCGCACGGCTCCCCCCGCGGCGGACCCGGGTCGGCGGCGGCCGCCGAGGGGACCGACGCGGCGGCGGCGAGGCAGAGACAGGCGAGCAGGCGCATGGAACCCCCGTGGACGGTAGGGACGTCCCCGCGATCCTGCTCCGTGCCGTGCGCCGTGGCTACGACGGCTTTCCGGCAGTGGGCGGCTACGTGCGCGCGCCGAGCTCCGCGACGCAGTCGAGCAGGTTGGGGAGCACGTCCCCGGACTTCACGAACACCGCGTCGGCGGCCGCGACGGAGACGCCGTTCGTGGCGCCGGCGAAGATGATGACGCGCGCGTCGGGGGCGACGGTACGGATCTGGGGGAGCGCCGCGAGGCCGGACGCGACCGGCATGTTGACGTCGAGGATGACGACGTCGGGCTGGAGGAGGGCGGCCATCTCGACGGCCTGGCGGCCGTTGACGGCCTCGCCCGCGCACTCGGTGCGCTCGTCGAGCTGGAGGCGGATACGCAGCAGCGCGCGGGTGGACGGGTCGTCGTCCACCACCAGCACGTTCACGGCCACCGTCGCTGCTCCTACACGCTGCCCCCAGCGCAACCGACGGTAGCCACCGCTCCGCGCCGTGTCCGGCGAACGCCGAAAGACGTTCGGCTCTCCACGGCCCGCCGTGAGCCGGGCCAAGACCCCGTCTGGAACAATGCGTTCCGTGAGGATCGCGACCCTGCGCCGCGGCCGCGCCGCCGCGCTCCCCGGGGTCAGCGGCCCGGCCCGGCTCGACCGGCGTACCAAGAACCTCACCAAGCGACTGCGCCCCGGCGACGTCGCCGTCATCGACCACGTCGACCTCGACCGGGTCAGCGCCGAGGCGCTCGTCCGCGCCGGCGTCTCCGCCGTCGTCAACGCCGCCCCGTCGATCTCGGGCCGCTACCCCAACCTCGGTCCCGAGATCCTGCTCGCCGCCGGCGTGCCGCTGCTCGACAACGTCGGCGCCGGCGTCTTCGGGGTCCTCAAGGAGGGCGAGGGAGTCCGAGTCCTCGGCCCCGAGCTGCTCCGAGGCGAGGAGGTCGTCGCGACCGGCGACGAGCAGACCGCCGACACGATCGGTGCCGCGATGCTCGAGGCGCGCGCCGAGATGTCGGTGCAGCTCGAGGCGTTCGTGACGAACACCATGGAGTACGTCCGCCGCGAGCGCGACCTGCTCTTCGACGGCGTCGGCGTACCGGAGCTGCGTACGCCGATCGAGGGCCGGCACTGCCTCATCGTCGTCCGCGGCTACGACTACCAGGAGGACCTGCGCTCGCTGCGGCCGTACATCCGCGAGTACCGCCCGGTCCTCATCGGCGTCGACGGGGGAGCGGACGCGCTGCGCGAGGCGGGGTACGCCCCCGACGTCGTCGTCGGCGACATGGACTCGGTCAGTGACGAGGTGCTGCGCAGCGGTGCCGAGGTCGTCGTGCACGCGTACCCCGACGGTCACGCGCCGGGCCTGAAGCGCGTCGAGGAGCTCGACGTGCCCAACGTCGTGTTCCCCGCCGCGGGCACCAGCGAGGACGTCGCGATGCTTCTCGCCGACGAGCTCGGCGCGCAGCTCATCGTCGCTGTCGGCAGCCACGCGACGCTCGTCGAGTTCCTCGACAAGGGGCGCGCGGGGATGGCGAGCACGTTCCTCACGCGGCTCCGTGTCGGCGGCAAGCTCGTCGACGCGAAGGGCGTCTCGCGGCTCTACCGCAGCCGCATCAAGACGTCCTCGCTCGTCATGCTCATCGTCGCGGCGATGACGACGATGGCGGTGGCGCTGCTGTTCGCGCCGGTGACGCCGACGTACCGCCTGCTCATCGAGGACCGCTGGCGCGACCTCGTGGGCTGGTTCGGAGGCCTGTTCTGAACGCCATGCCTCCCGACCCCAAGGGCTGCTGCGCGACGCCCGAGACGGCACGTCGCGTCGCTGTCGCCGCGCACAGCGCCGCTATGTCCTCTTCCTTCTTGCGATGCAGCGCCTCGACCGCCGCTCGCGACGGCCGTGGATCGGGAGGCATGGCGTAATGGTCGACTTCCGCTACCACGTCGTCTCGATCGTGGCCGTGTTCCTCGCGCTCGGCATCGGCATCGTCTTCGGCACCACCGCCATCAACCGCGCGATCCTCGACAACCTCGAGGGCAACGTCTCCCGTCTCACCGGCGAGAAGCGCGCACTCGAGGACGAACGCCGCGTTCTCGACGACCGCGCCACCGACGCCGAGGCGTGGGGGCAGGCGGTGTCGCCGACGCTCGTCAACGGCGTTCTCACCGGCGAGCGTGTCGTCGTCATCTCGGCGCCCGGCGCCACGCGCGACCTGCGGGACAAGGTCGTCAAGCAGCTCACCGCCGCCGGCGCGACCGTCACCGGGCGCATCCGCCTCTCCGCCGCGATCAACGACCCCGCGCGGATCACCGAGCTCGACGACCTCGTCGTCCGGGAGATCCCGAGCGGTCTCACGCTGCCCGGTACCAACGCGTCCGCGGCGCAGCGGGCGCTGACCGAGCTGGCGTATGTCGTCACGCTCGGCGCCGACGACACGTCGGTCCCCGCGACGCCGCCGCCCGCGACGACGCGGGTCCTCGCCGGCCTGCGCGAACGCGGCTTCCTCGCCGTGGACGGCCAGGCCGTCACCCCCGCGCGCAACGTCGTCGTCGTCCTGCCCGGCGCGTCCGCCTCGCCGACGCCGGCACCGACGGTCTCCGGGGAGCCCGTACGTCCCGTCGGCGTCGACCTCGTCGCCGCGCTGGCCGGGCTGATCCGCCGCCCCGCCGTCGTCGTCGCCGCGCCGACCGGCGGCTCGGTCGCGGGGACCGAGCTCGAGGCGCTGCGCGCCGACGACATCCTCAACGACACGATCTCGTCGGTCGACGACGCGGACTCGGTGTTCGGCAGCACGGCGCTCGTGCTGGCGCTGCGCGAGGCGCGCCGCGGCGGCGTGGGCCACTACGGCAACGGTGTCGGCGCGGACGCGCCCGTACCCACGCCCGCGCCGTCCCCGTGACGCTGCTGGTCGCGCTCTGCGCCGCGGTGGCGGCGTACGTGGCGGCTCGGCTGCTGGCGCCGGAGTCGTTGCGGCGCAGCAATTACCGGGGCTCTGTCGTGTCTCTCGTCGCGGGTCCCGTCGCGATCGTGGTGCTGGTGCTGGGCGGGCTGGCGTCTGCGGCGTTCGTCGTGGCGGTGCTGCTGTCCGGCATCGCGGGGCTGTACGACGACCTGCGCGGCGACGCCTCCGCACGCGGCCTCGGCGGCCACCTGCGCGCGTTGCTGCGCGGCTCCGTCACGACCGGCGCGGTGAAGGTGCTCGTCGTCGGGTTCGCGGGCGTCATCGCCGCTCTGCTGCTGTCGGGCGCGTCGCTGCGCGCGATCGCCGACGCGGCGCTCATCGCGGGCCTCGCGAACGTGCTCAACCTCTTCGACCTGCGGCCAGGACGCGCGCTCAAGGTCGCGCTGCTCGTGACGCTGCCGGTGCTGACGCCGCTCGCGTACCTCGTCGCCGGCACCGCCCTCGGCCTGCTCCCCGGCGACCTCCGCGAACGCACCATGCTCGGCGACGCCGGCGCCAACGCCCTCGGTGCCGGGGCGGGCGTCGCGCTGGCGTCACGGCTGCCTGGATGGGCCGTTCTCGTCGCGGTGCTCGTCGTCGTGGCGCTGACGCTGACGAGCGAGCGGGTGTCGTTCTCGAAGGTCATCGACGACACGGCGGGGCTGCGGTGGGCGGACCGGCTCGGGCGTACGGCGTGACCCGCCGCACGCTCGCCGGCGCCGCGCTGGCGGTCGCGGCGGTGACGGTGGCGGCGCGGGTGTTCGGGTTCCTGCGGGTCGCGGTGTTCGCGCGCACCGTCGGGACCAACCCGCTCGGCGACACGTACCAGACCGCCAACACCCTCCCCAACCTCGTCTTCGAGCTGGTCGCCGGCGGCGCGCTCGCGGCCGCCGTCGTCCCCGTCATCGCGGGTGCGGTGGACCGCGGCGACGTCGAGCAGGCGCGGCGCGTGGCGGCGGGCCTGCTCACCTGGGTGGTCGTGCTGCTGACACCGGTGGCGCTGGCCGGCGCCCTGCTCGGGCGGCCGCTCATGTCGCTGCTCGTCGGCTCCACCGGCGACCCTGCGCTGCGCGCCGCGAAGGTCGACGTCGGGGCCCGGATGCTCGTGCTGTTCATGCCGCAGGTCGTCCTGTACGGCGTCGGTATCGTCGTCACCGGCGTGCTGCAGGCGCACCGGCGGTTCCTCGGGCCGGCGCTGGCGCCGTTGCTCTCGTCGGTCGTCGTGATCGGCTGCTACGTGACGTACGGCGTGGTGTCCCGCGCGGGCGGGCTCGATGGGCTGACGCGGGGGGAGGAGCTGCTGCTCGCGCTCGGCACCACCGCGGGGGTGGCGGTGCTGTCGCTGTCGCTGCTGGTGCCGTTGCGCGGTCTCGGCCTGCGTCTGCGTCCCTCGCTGTCACTGCCGGACGGCGTCGCGTCGTCGGTGCGGCGGCTCGCGGCCGCGGGCGTCGCGGCCATCGCGGCGCAGCAGGTCGCGCTCGCCGTGGTGCTGCGGCTCACGAACGCCGAGCCCGGCGCCGTCGTCGGCTACCAGATCGCGTACACGCTCTTCCTGCTGCCCTGGGCGGTGCTCGCCGTGCCGGTGGCGACGACGGCGTTCCCCGCGATGGCGGCGGCGTACGAGGGGTCCGACGACGAGTCGTACGCCACCGTCACCGCGGGGTCGTTGCGCATGGTGCTGCTCGCGATGGGATTGGCCGCGGCGGTGCTCGTGGCGTCGGCGGACCCGGTCGCGTCCGTCGTCGTCGGTGACTCGTCGTCGCCCGTGGCGCGCGGCGTGGCGGCGTTTGCCCCCGGGCTGCTCGGCTACGGCGTCCTCGCGCTGCTCACCCGCGCCCTGTACGCGCGGCACCGCGCCCGCGACGTGGCGGTCGCCACGGTGGCGGCGTTCGGGGTGACTGCTGTCCTGGCCGTGACCCTGTCGTCCTTCCTCCCTCGCGCGGACCGCGTCGCCGCCGTGGCGTGGGCGCACTCCGTCGGCATGACCGCCGGCGGCGTCCTGCTGATGCTGGCGCTGCGGCGTACGGCGGGCTCCGCCGCACTGCGCGGCGCCGCGCGGGCCCTGCTCATCGCGGTGGGTGCCGGTGTCGTTGCCGCGCTCGTCGGCGGGCTGGCCGCGGACGCGTCGTCGGCTGCCCCGGACTGGCTCGCCGCCATCGCGACGCCGATCCTCACCGCGAGCCTGTACGTCACCGCCATCGCGCTCGTACACCCCGCCACGGCGACGGAGGTCCGTACGCAGCTCGCCCGCTCCCGCGCGGACCGCGGCGCATGACCCCGTCCCCCGACCGGGCCGGCCGCTCCGGCCGCGCCGCGCTCGCGCTGGTCGCGTCGTCCGCCGGGCTCGTCGCGCTGACGGCGTTCCTCGGCCCGAGCGCCGCGACCCGCGCGCCGGGCACACAAAGCGCCCTGCCGCCGTACCACCTCGACACCCGGCCCTCCGCGTGGCTCGTGACCGCCCTCCTCGTCGCCGCGACGGTCGGGGGGGCGGTGGGCCTGCTGCTCGCGTTACGCGCGCTCGACCGCGGCTGGGCGCCCGACCCGCGCCGCCTCCTCGCCGGCGGGCTCGTCGCGGCGGTCGCGCTGCTCCTCGTACCGCCGACGAGCAGCGACGACCTCTACAGCTACACCGCGTACGGCCGCATGGCCGCGACCGGCACCGACCCGTACACGACCACGCCGAACGACCTCCCCGGCGACCCCGTCGTCGACCAGGCGGGGGAGCCGTGGCGCGACGTCGCCTCGGTGTACGGGCCCCTCGCCACCGCCGAGCAGGCGCTCGCCATGGAGATCGCCGGCGACGACGTCCGTACGGGTGCCGCGCTGCTCGCGCTGGCGTCGGCGGCGGCGTTCGGGCTCACCGGGGTCCTCCTGCACCGCGCGGCTCGTGACGACGCCGCCCGCCGCCGGACCGCCGTGCTCTGGACCCTCAACCCGCTGCTGCTCATGCACCTCGTCGCGGGCGCGCACGTCGACGCGCTGCTCGTCGCGCTCGCCGTCGCGGCGGTGCTCGCGCTGCGCCGCTCGCCGTTCATCGCCGGCGTCCTCGGCGGCGCTGCCGTCTGCGTCAAGGCCTCCGGCGTCCTCGCCGCCGCCGCGCTCGCGTGGACCGAACGACGCGCTCCCCGCCGTCTCGCCCTCCTCGCCGCCGGCGCGATTTCTGTCACACCCCCTCTCTACGTTGCTTTCGGGGGCTGGACGGCCCTCGGACCAGTGAGGAGGGCATCACGATTCGTCTCGTTCGGGTCGCCGTGGCGCGCGCTCAGCGTGCCGCTCGACTCGCTCGCCGGCTCCGCGACCTCGCGGGCCGTCGTCTCCGCGCTCTCGTTGCTCGCGGTGGCGGCGCTCTGCGTGCTGCTCGCGCGGGCCCTGCCCGGCCTGGGCACGGCGCACGGCGGCGCCCCCCGTACGGCGGCGGTCACGGCACTCGCCTGGCTGACCGGCGCGACCTACGTCCTGCCCTGGTACGACGCCTGGGCCTGGCCGTTCCTCGCGCTGCTGCCCGCCTCGCGGTGGGACCGCTGGCTGGCGGTACGCACGGCGGTCCTGACCGTCGCGTACCTCCCCGGCCGCACCGTGCCCCTGCCGCCGGTGCTCGCGGACCTCCTGTCGGGATTCCGGCTCTACGTCACCCCGGTCGCTCTCGGGCTGCTGGCCGTCGTCGCGGTCCGCTGGTCGCTGCGCGCTGAGCACCGGGAGAGCGCGTGATCGCGCTGGTGGTCGCCCGTACGGCGGGCGGCACGGGCCGGCACGTCCGCGCGGTGGCCGCGGCGCTCGCCGCCGCGGGACGCGACGTCGTCGTCGCCGGGCCGCGCTCGGCCGAGGAGACGTTCACCTTCTCCGCGGTCGCGCGGTACGACGCGGTCGAGGTCTCGACCGGGCCGCGTCCGGTCGCGGACCTGCGCGCCGTACGCAGGCTGCGCCGCGTCCTGCGCGACGCGACGGTCGTGCACGCGCACGGCATCCGCGCCGCCGCGCTGGCCGGCGCCGCCGTGCCCGCCGCGACGCCGTTCGTGACGACGTGGCACAACGCGCTGCTCGGCTCGCCGCTGCGCCGCGCGCTGTGGTCGCCGCTCGAGCGGCGCGTCGCCCGCCGCGCCACCGTCACGCTCTGCGTGTCGGCGGACCTGGTGGAGCGGGTACGCGCGCTCGGCGGCCGCGACGTCCGGCTCGCGCCCGTCGGCGCGCGGCGGCCGCCCGTTGCCGCACGCCCGCCCGGCGAGGTTCGCGCCGCCGTGCGCGCCGCGCTGGGCGCGGGCGGCGACGACCGTCCGCTGCTCGTGGCGGCCGGGCGGCTCACTGAGCAGAAGGGGTACGACCTGCTGCTCGACGCCGCCGAGCGCTGGGACGTCCGTACGCCGCGCCCGCGCACGGTCGTCGCCGGCGACGGCCCGCTGCGCGCCGCCCTCGTCGAGGATGCCGAACGCCGCGGCGTCGACGTGACGTTCGTGGGTCGGCGTGACGACGTGCCCGACCTGTTCGCGGCGGCCGACGTCGTCGTGCTGCCCAGCCGCTGGGAGGGCAGCCCGCTGAGTGCGCACGAGGCGCTGTTCAGCGGCACGCCGCTCGTCGCGACGGCGGTCGGCGGGGTGCCCGAGCTCCTCGGCGGGGGAGCGGCGCTGCTCACGCCACCGGGCGACGCGCGGGCGTTCGCGGAGGCCGTGCTGCGGCTGCTCGACGACCCTGCGTACGCCGGGCAGGTCGCTGCCGCGGGCCGCGCCCGCGCCGAGGAGTGGCCCGACGAGGACGAGGCGGCGCGGCGCGTCCTCGCGCTCTACGACGAGATGTACCCGCGCCCCTGAGTGACCACCTGAATGCGCTCCGCCACGCTGCCCGACATATCCGCATGAGCCGCCTGGTCATTTCGTATCAGCCTCGCCGAAACCCCGGATCGGCCGTACGAAGCGGCGCTACCTTCGCGCCCTTAGACGCCCTGGGAGGGACGAGTCATGCCACGAGTCACGAAGAGGGGCGCGCCCCCCGAGACGCAGCCCGACGTGCTGGAAGTCATCCACAACGAGATTCCCGAGACGGCCGCCGGAGCCGGCGCGAACCCGATCCCCGCGCAGCGCGCCGTCACCGCCGGCGCCGCCACGACGGCCGCCGCGAGCACCGAGGCCACCGCGCAGGCCAAGACGACTCCCGGCACCGGCATGACGTGGCGTTCGATGCTCCGCGCCTGCGCGATCGCCGAGGTCGCCGCGCTCGCGATCATGCTCACCGCCGCGACGCTCTACGGCATGGAGTTCTTCGCGCCGCTCGCGATCGCCGCGGTCCTCCACGCGGGAGCCGTCGTCTGGCTGCCGCGGATGACCAAGGCCGGCGCGGTCTACTCGCTCGTCATCATGTCGCTGACGTTCCTCATGTTCGGCGGGATGTTCTTCGGCTGGACCGGCTTCCTGTACCCGACGTCGTGGTTCGAGATGGCGTTCGCGACGTTCACCGTGACCGTCCCGCTCGGCGGCATCGTCGCGGGCATCGCCACGCTGCGCCACAAGGACGGCGACAACGCCGCCAAGACGCCCTCGCGCGTCGTCGCGGCCCTCGCGACCGTCGTCGTCGTCATCGGCCTCATCGGCTCGGCCACGGCGAGCAACGCGACCCGCCTCCCCGGCGACCACAGCCTGACGGCGTCGAACTTCGAGTTCGAGCAGACGGCCATCACCGCCAAGGCCGGCGACGTGCCGATCTACTTCCAGAACGACGACCCGTTCGCCCACAACGTCGAGATCAAGGGCAAGGGCGCGTCGAAGGACGCCGCGGGGCGCACCGCGATCCGCCACGTCTTCAAGGGCATGACGCCGGGGACGTACTCCTACTTCTGCGCCATCCACCCGGACATGAAGGGCACGCTCACCGTCACCTGACGGACCACGCACCGCGACGTCTGCCGGCCGCTGCCGTTTCCGTAACGGCGGCGGCCGGCGCCGCGTCGAGAGGTGGTCCGCGTGCGCAAGGTCCTCACTGCCGTGCTCGCCCTGGTCGCGGCGGTCACCGCTGTCCCCGCCCAGGCCGCGACCAGCGAGCGGTACGCCATCACCGTCGACGGCGAGACGGCCCTCGGCTGGCTCGGCCTCCCGACGACCACGACGCCGACCAAGCTGCTCGTCTTCGGCCACGGCTGCTGCGGCAAGCCCGACCAGAGCGGCATGGTGCGCGCGTACGCCGACGCGTACGGCGCCGTCACCGTCGCCATGGACTACCGCGGCCCAGGCCGGTGGGACGTCATGAAGGGCCACCGCGACCTCATCGCCGCGACCGAGGACCTCCAGGCGCGCTTCCCGACGATCACGCGCACCGTCATCTGGGGCATCTCCATGGGCGGCGAGACGACCGGCATGGCCGTGGCCGCGCGGCCCGACCTGTACGACTACTGGGTCGACACGTTCGGCGTGACGGACCTGTTCCAGGAGTTCGCGGCGCTCGGCGCGTACCCCGGCATCAGCCCCAACGCCAACGACACCACCAACCCCACCGGCTCGTGGATCGTCGAGCAGACCGGCGGCACGCCGGCGACCGCGCCGCAGGCGTACCTCGACCGCTCCCCGGCGTACATGGCCGACCGGATGAAGGGCATCACCCGCGCCTACCTCTCGCACGGCGTCGGCGACCTCATCGTCCAGTACACGCAGAGCCGGCTCATGTACACGAACCTCGTCGCGAACGGCGTCCCCGTCAGCCTCACGACGGTCCTCACGCGCGGCGGCGCGGTCCAGGGCCCGTTCGTCCCCAACGCCACCGCCCCCGCGATCCCGACGCCGTACGCCCTCTCCGCCCACGACGGCTCCGCCATCCAGTACAGCAACGAGACCGTCCACTACCTCCTGTCAGGGCAGGAGCCCGACGCCGGCGTCGCGGCGCGCGAGTGGGTCGTGGACGCGACGACCGGTCAGCGGGTCCCCGCGCCCTGACCCGCCCAGAACGCCGTGTACGACCGGTGCAGCCAGTCGTGGATCCACGCGAAGTCGGGCTCGTCCGGCAGCGGTGACGTCGTCCGCAGCTCCTCCAGCGCCGCGTCGAGCTCCGCGATCCGGTCGAGCACCTCGGCGAGGGGCCGTTCGCCGCGGCGGACCGCGCGCAGCGCGGACAGGTGCGGCTCGGGGATCGGCAGCGTGATCCGCCCGGTGCTCAGCAGCTCCACGCCCTGCACGCCGAGCCGCAGCGCGTGCATCGCGAACTTCACGTCGTACCCGTACACCTCGACCAGCTCGGGCCGGTTGGTGTGCGCGCCCGTCTCGCCGGTCATCGCCCGCCGCTGCGCCCGGAGGTACCCGAGGAACCGCCCGCCCGCGACGCGGGACACGAACTTGCCGGCGTTGGCCCGCAGCTCCTCTCCGGCAGGAGCGATGGCGACGACCTCGGACAAGGGCACGAACAACGGCAACAGGACAGTCGGATTGCCAGAGGCAGCGAGCCGCGCCCATTTCCGCGCCCCGTAGATCACGACGTCCAGATCCCCGGCACCGGACCGCTCCCGCAGCCCACCCGCCCGCTCCCAGGCGGTGTGGTACTCGTACTGGTCGAACGGCTTCGCGACGCCGGTGACGTACCGAGGCGGCTCCAGGCAGACCCCCATCTCATCCCGATCGTCCTGCCCCGAGATCGCAGTCCCGTGCACCCCCGACCCGACCTGCACCCTGAGGATCAACCCCTCGTCGGCGACAAGGCGCTTCTCCGGGGAGGCGTGCGGATGAGTCATCGCACGATCCTGGCAGCCACAGGAGCACGGAGTCATGGCGGTTTGGGGGGAGAGGGGAGGAGGGGTGGGGGTCGGCGCGGCGGCGAGCGACTAAAGCGACGCAGGAGCCCTAGCGAGCCGTTGCGCCGACCCCCACCCCGAAGTGGCGTGTCGGACAAGGACGCCGGGAGGGCGTGTTACCGTGAACTCCCGTGGACGCGCGGGGTCTTCCCCGCGGCACGCAGACCACGGGAGCGCCCTTCTTGGCCAAGCACATCTTCGTCACCGGCGGCGTAGCGAGCTCACTCGGCAAAGGCCTGACGGCGAGCTCACTCGGCAGACTGCTGAAGGCGCGCGGCCTGCGCGTGACGATGCAGAAGCTCGACCCGTACTTGAACGTCGACCCCGGCACCATGAACCCGTTCCAGCACGGGGAGGTGTTCGTGACGGACGACGGCGCGGAGACCGACCTCGACATCGGCCACTACGAACGTTTCCTCGACGTCGAGCTGGACCGTCACGCGAACGTCACGACGGGCCAGGTCTACTCGCAGGTGATCGCGAAGGAGCGCCGGGGGGAGTACCTCGGCGACACCGTGCAGGTGATCCCGCACATCACGAACGAGATCAAGCACCGGATCCGGCAGATGGCGACGCCCGACGTGGACGTCGTCATCACCGAGGTGGGCGGCACGGTGGGCGACATCGAGAGCCTGCCGTTCCTCGAGGCGGCGCGGCAGGTCCGCCACGAGGTGGGGCGCGACAACGTGTTCTACCTCCACGTGAGCCTGATCCCCTACATCGGCCCGAGTGGCGAGCTCAAGACGAAGCCGACGCAGCACAGCGTGGCGGCGTTGCGGAGCATCGGCATCCAGCCCGACGCGCTGGTCTGCCGCAGCGACCGGCCGATCAGCCAGGGGGTCAAGCGCAAGATCAGCCTGATGTGCGACGTCGACACGGAGGCCGTGGTGTCGGCGGTGGACGCGCCGAGCATCTACGACATCCCGAAGGTGCTGCACTCGGAGGGGCTCGACGCCTACGTCGTACGCCGGCTCGGGCTGCCGTTCAGGGATGTGGACTGGACCGACTGGGACAAGCTGCTGCGCCGGGTGCACCAGCCCGAGCGGACCGTGACGATCGCGATGGTCGGGAAGTACGTCGACCTGCCCGATGCCTACCTCAGCGTCACGGAGGCGCTGCGGGCGGGCGGGTTCCACCACGACGCGCGGGTGGAGATCCGCTGGGTGACGAGCGACGACTGCGCGACGCCCGACGGCGCGGCGACGGCGCTGGCCGACGTCGACGGCATCCTCGTGCCCGGCGGCTTCGGCGTGCGCGGCATCGAGGGCAAGCTCGGCGCGATCCGCCACGCCCGCGAGCACGGCATCCCCGCGCTCGGCATCTGCCTCGGCCTGCAGTGCATGGTCATCGAGGTGGCGCGCGACCTGGCGGGTCTGGAGGGGGCCAACTCGGCGGAGTTCGACTCCGCCACGCCGCACCCGGTCATCGCGACGATGGCCGACCAGCGCGACGTCGTCGCCGGCGACCGCGACATGGGCGGCACGATGCGCCTCGGCATGTACCCCGCCAAGCTCGCTCCCGGCAGCATCACGGCGGAGCTGTACGGCGAGCCGTACGTCAGCGAGCGGCACCGCCACCGCTACGAGGTCAACAACGCGTACCGCAAGCAGCTCGAGGAGGCGGGCCTCGTCTTCTCCGGGACGTCGCCGGACGGCCGCCTCGTCGAGTACGCCGAGCTGCCCCGCGACGTGCACCCGTTCTTCGTCGGGACGCAGGCGCACCCGGAGTTCCGGTCGCGGCCGACCCGGGCGCACCCGCTGTTCGCCGGGCTCGTCGGCGCGGCGTGCGAGGTCGCCGCGGGGCGGGTGGGCGCGCTGCCCTTCGCGGAGGCCGAGGAGGCCGCCGAGGCCGTCACCCCGTGACGTACGAGGTCCTCTCCAGCACCCCGCGCTTCACCGGCAGCGTCATCCGCGTCGAGACCGACGTCGTCCGCATGCCGGACGGCGAGGAGGCCGAACGCGACGTCGTACGCCACCCCGGCGCCGTCGGCGTCGCCGCGGTCGACGACGAGCTCAGGGTGCTGCTCATCAAGCAGTACCGGCACGCGCTGCGTTCCGCGATCTGGGAGCTGCCCGCCGGCATCCGCGACGTCGACGGCGAGCCGCCCGAACGCACCGCCGCCCGCGAGCTGCACGAGGAGACCGGCTGGGCGGCGGGCACGCTGACCCACCTGCTCACGGTGCACCCGACGCCCGGCGGCTCCGACGAGCGGTACGAGGTGTTCCTCGGCCGCGACGTGCGCGAGGAGGCGGACCGCCCCGAGGTCATGGGGGAGGAGCTCGACCTCGAGGTGAGGTGGCTGCCGCTCGCCGAGGCCGTCGCGTGGGTGCTGGACGGGCGCATCACGAACGGCATGTGCGTCGCCGGCGTCCTCGCCGCGGCCCGCGTCCTCGACGTCAGGTAAAGGCAGAGGCCGGGGCGCCCAGCACGCCCCGGCCTCCGTGGCCCCGACCCTTGACCGCGCCCAGCCGCGGCCGGGTCGCACCAGCCGTCGGAAACCGTACCGAACGACGCTCACGGATGTGGGCGAATCGCGCAGATCGGCCCGAACGTGCCGCCCACGCTCCCCGCGCCCGCGCGCGGGGCGGCCGCGCGGCCCCGTAGACTGCGGGGCCGTGCAGCCCCGGCAACGGCGCCGGCGTACAGGAGGGGTCTATCCCGTGAAGGTCGGCATCCCGCGCGAGCTCAAGGACAACGAGTACCGCGTCGCCATCACGCCCGCCGGCGTCCGCGAGCTGTCCGCGCACGGCCACGACGTCTACGTCGAGCAGTCGGCCGGTCTCGGGTCCTCGATCACCGACGCGGAGTTCGTCGCCGCCGGCGCGGAGATCCTCCCGACCGCCGACGACGTGTGGGGCACCGCCGACCTCATCCTGAAGGTCAAGGAGCCGATCGCCGACGAGTACCACCGGATGCGCAAGGAGCAGGTGCTGTTCACCTACCTGCACCTCGCGGCGTCGCGCGAGTGCACCCAGGCGCTGCTCGACTCGGGGATCACGGCGGTGGCGTACGAGACCGTCGAGCTGCCCGACCGTTCGCTGCCGCTGCTCGCGCCGATGTCCGAGGTCGCCGGTCGCATGGCCCCGCAGGCCGGCGCGCACTTCCTCGAGCGCACGCAGGGCGGCCGCGGCGTGCTCATGGGCGGCGCCCCCGGCGTCTACCCGGCGCGCGTCGTCGTCCTGGGCGCCGGCATCTCCGGCTCCAACGCCGCCTGGATCGCGCAGGGCATGGAGGCCGAGGTCCTCCTCCTCGACAAGAACATCGCCCGCCTCCGCGAGGTCGACCGCATCCACAAGGGCCGCATCCAGACCGTCGCGTCCAACACGTACGAGATCGAGCGCGCCATCTCCGAGGCAGACCTCGTCATCGGCGCGGTGCTCGTCCCCGGCGCGAAGGCCCCCGTGCTCATCACCGACGACATGGTCGCGACGATGAAGCCGGGCTCGGTGCTCGTCGACATCTCCGTCGACCAGGGCGGCTGCTTCGAGTCGACCCGGCCGACCACGCACTCCAACCCGGTCTTCGAGGTCGAGAACTCCATCTTCTACTGCGTCGCCAACATGCCCGGCGCCGTGCCCCACACCTCGACGTACGCGCTCACCAACGTCACGCTCCCGTACGCCGTCTCCATCGCCGACCGCGGCGTCGTCGACGCCGTCCGCCGCGACCCGGCGCTGGCGCTCGGCGTCAACGTCGTCGGCGGGCAGGTCACGTACGAGCCCGTCGCCGAGGCCCACGGCCTGTCGGCCGTCCCGCTCGCCGAGGTCTGGGCCTGAAGATTCCCCACCACGGCGCTCGCTGCGCTCCCGCCGCGGCGGGAGCCCCGGAATGAGTCCCTCGCTGACGGTCGCCTGCGCGCGGTACCTCGACCACCTCGCGGTCGAACGCGGCCTCGCCGGCAACACCCTGGAGTCGTACCGCCGCGACCTCCGCCGCTACTGCGCCGTCCTCGGCGACCGCACCATCGGGGACGTGGCGGAGGCCGACGTGGCGTCGTTCGTGGCGGTACTGCGGGAGGGCACGCCCGAGCACCCGCCGGTCAAGGCCTCGTCGGCGGCCCGCGCGCTGGTCGCGGTCCGCGGGCTGCACCGGTTCGCGCTGCGCGAGGGCTGGGTGCCCGTGGACGTGTCCCGCGAGGTACGCCCGCCCGCCCTGCCGCGTTCGCTGCCCAAGGCGATCTCGGTGGACGACGTGAAGAGGCTCATCGAGGCGGCGGCGTTCGACCAGACGCCGCTCGCGCTGCGCGACGCGGCGCTGCTCGAGCTGCTGTACGGCACCGGCGCCCGCATCTCCGAAGCCGTCGGCCTCGACGTGGACGACCTCGACCTCGACGGCGGCTCTGTACGCCTCTACGGCAAGGGGTCCAAGGAACGCGTCGTGCCCGTGGGCTCGTACGCCCGCGACGCCGTGTCCGCCTACCTCGTCCGCGCCCGCCCGGGGCTTGCCTCCTCGGGGCGGGGCGGCCCGGCGCTGTTCCTCAACGCCCGCGGCGGCCGCCTCTCCCGGCAGAGCGCGTGGACCGTGCTCCGCTCGGCGGCCGACCGCGCCGGGCTGACCGTGGACGTGTCGCCGCACACGCTGCGGCACTCGTTCGCCACGCACCTGCTCGACGGCGGAGCCGACGTCCGCGTCGTCCAGGAGCTCCTCGGCCACGCGTCGGTCACGACGACGCAGATCTACACGCTTGTCACCGTGGACAAGCTCCGCGAGGTGTACCGCACCGCGCACCCCCGCGCGACCGCGTCCTCCTAGCCTTCGCTGCTGCCCGTGTGGCGCCCGGCCTTGCGCCGCGCGGCCCGCGCGGCCTAGATTGCCCGCCTGTCGTCTTGACTGTACGGCGGTTTCCCGACAGGAGGCTTTCACGGTATGTCGACATTCTCGTCGGACCCGTTCGGTACCCCGGTTCCGCCTCCCGCGGCGCCGCCGGCCGGCGGCGAACCCGACGGTCCCGACGCCCCTCCGGAGCCGCTCCTCGACCCGGCGTTCCACCCGGCGCAGGAGGCCGAACGCCCGCTGCCCGCGGAGCCGCCCGTCGTGGCCCCGCCGGTGGTCGCGCCGACGCCGTCGTTCCTCGAGCCGGACCCCGCCGCCGCGGAGGTTCCCGCGCCCGTCGACGTCGCGGAGGCGGCGCCCGAGGCCGCCAAGCTCGGTCCGACCGGCCGGCCGCTGCCGGAGTTCCCCGAGCCGCCGCCGCTGGAGACGCACGGCCCGGCCCGGATCCTCGCCATGTGCAACCAGAAGGGCGGGGTCGGCAAGACCACGAGCACGATCAACCTCGGCGCCGCGCTCGCCGAGCTCGGCCGCCGGGTCCTGCTCATCGACTTCGACCCGCAGGGCGCGCTCTGCGTCGGGCTCGGGGTGAACCCGCTCCAGCTCGACCGCACCGTCTACAACCTGCTCATGGACCGCAACGTCACCGTCGACGACGTGATGCTGAAGACGCACGTCCCCGGCCTCGACTTGCTGCCGAGCAACATCGACCTGTCCGCCGCCGAGGTGCAGCTGGTGGGGGAGGTGGCGCGCGAGCAGACACTGCTCCGCGTCCTGCAGCCGGTCCTCAACGACTACGACGTCATCCTCATCGACTGCCAGCCGAGCCTCGGCCTGCTGACGGTGAACGCGCTCACCGCCGCGCACGGCGTCGTCATCCCGCTGGAGTGCGAGTTCTTTGCGCTCCGAGGTGTCGCACTGTTGATCGAAACTATAGACAAAGTGAAGGAAAGGCTTAACCCTCAACTTGAACTTGAGGGGATTCTGGCCACGATGTACGACTCTCGCACGCTCCACGGGCGGGAGGTGCTCGCCCGCGTGGTCGAGGCGTTCGGCGACCGGGTGTTCCACACGGTCATCAACCGGACCGTCCGGTTCCCCGAGACGACCGTGGCGGGGGAGCCGATCACGACGTATGCCTCGTCGTCGACGGGCGCCAAGGCGTACCGCGACCTCGCCAAGGAGGTGCTGGCCCGATGAGCCGGCGCGTCAGCCTGCCCGGAGCGGACGAGCTGTTCCGGTCCACCGCCCCCGCCGGGCAGCCGGCCCCCGCCGAGGACCCCGAGCCGGCGCCGGCAGCACCCTCCGCCCCGCCGCCGGTCGCCGCGGCGCCGCCGTTGCCGCCCGAGCGGGAGGAGGAGCGGGAGCAGGAGTTCGGTGCGGTGCCCGTACGCCGCCGTCCCCGCCCCGTGGGCGAACGCCGCCCCACCGGCCGCCAGCGGCACGAGGAGAAGATCACCGTCTACTGCTCCGCCGAGGAGCTCATCGACATCGAGCGAGCGCGCCTCACGCTGCGCGGGGAGTACGGCCTCGCCGCCGACCGGGGCCGGATCGTCCGCGAGGCGCTGGCCGTCGTGCTCGCCGACCTCGAGGCCAAGGGGGAGCAGAGCGTGCTCGTCCGCAGGCTCCAGGGTCGCTGACACCTTCACCCGGCCGGATCCGCGGCCGTTCGGTCCCGCGTGCGGGCGGCCCGACGCGGTAACGTCGCGCGGTTGGCGGCCTGGAAGGAGCGTTCGGCGTGCTGTTCCTGCTCCGCTACCCCGCGGACCTGCTCGGGGTGGCGATCGCGCTGCTCGTCGGCGTCGTGCTCCACGCCGTCGCACAGGCGGCCGCGGCGAGGGCGTTCGGCGACCGGCTCCCGGCCGCGAACGGCCGGCTGAGCCTCGACCCGCGGCGGCACTTCGAGCCGTTCGGCATCATCGTCATGCTCATCTCGGGCATCGGCTGGAACAAGCCCGTCCCGCTGCAGGAGCCGCGGTTCCGCGGCGGGCGGTCGCGGTACCTCATGGCGATCCTCGCCGGCCCGCTCGCCAACCTCGTGCTCGCCGTCCTCGGCCTCGTCGCCCTGCGGCTCGTGGCGCCGGGCGAGCTGCTGGAGGCCGACTTCGGCGCGACCGAGGGGAGCACGCTCGGCGCCGTGCTGGCGTACCGGTTCGCGCTCGTCAACGCCGCCATCGGCGTCCTCACGCTGCTGCCGATCCCGCCGCTCGACGGCGCGCGCATCCTCTGGCTGTACGCCCCCAAGACGCACGGCTGGCAGAACGCCCGCTACCAGCTCGAGGAGCGCAACATCGGCCTCGGCATCGTGGTGCTCCTGTCGCTGCCGTTGTTCGGCGGCTCGGGGCTGCTGTACCGGCTCGTCCTCTCGATCGGGACGGCGTTTCTCGCGCCGATCGCGGACGCGCTCGGGCTCGCCGCGATCTTCTAGTCGACAAAGCGCCAGAGCGCCTTGTCGACGTTCGCGAGCGGTCCCGGCGTGCCTGGTGAGCCTACGCACGCCGCCTGCTACGGTGCCCGCATGGAGGACGAGGCCGGGGCGGTCGCCGTCGCGGCGCCCGGACGGGGCAGCTTCGCGGTACACCTCGACGTGTTCGAGGGGCCGTTCGACCTGCTGCTGAGTCTCATCGCCAAGCACAAGCTCGACGTCACCGAGGTGGCGTTGTCGCAGGTCACGGACGAGTTCATCGTCCACATCCGCGCCGCCGGCGCCGCCTGGGACCTCGGGCAGGCGACGGAGTTCCTCGTCGTCGCGGCCACGCTGCTCGACCTCAAGGCCGCCAGGCTGCTGCCCGCCGGCGAGGTCGACGACGAGGAGGACGTGGCGCTGCTGGAGGCGCGCGACCTGCTCTTCGCGCGGCTGCTGCAGTACCGCGCGTACAAGGAGGCCGCCGCGATCCTCGCCGGCCTCATGACGCAGGAGACCCGCCGGGTGCCCCGCGACGTCAGCCTCGAGCCGCGGTACGCCGCCGCCGTGCCCGACGTGCTCATCGGCATCGGCCTCGACCAGTTCGCGGCGCTCGCCGTCCGCGCGCTGACCCCGCGCGAGCCGGCCGCCGTCGCCGTCGACCACGTCCACCACATGCGCGTGAGCGTGCGCGAGCAGGCCGTGATGCTGGCACAGCGACTCGCCGAGGTCGGGACGACGTCGTTCCGCGCGCTCTGCTCGGACTGCACGGAGACGATCGAGGTCGTGGCGCGCTTCCTGGCGCTGCTGGAGCTGTTCCGTGAGGGGCACGTGGCGTTCGAGCAGATCGTGCCGCTCGGCGACCTGCAGTGCCGGTGGACCGGGCACGAGGCGGCCGCGTCGGCGTACCTCGCCGTCGAGGAGTACGACGGCGGCCCGCTGCCCGAGCCCGCCGGTACCGGCGAGGGCGCCTCCGGTCCCGAGGAGCCGGCCGATGTCTGACGAGCGCGAGTGGGGCGAGGAGGGCTTCGCGGAGGGGGTCTCCGAGGTACCGGCCCCCGCGGCCGAGATTGACATAACGGACGGCGCGCTGGCCGCGGCGGCCGCCGACGACGTCGGGGACGGCGTGGACAGCGGCTTCGACGCGGAGCCGGAGGCGCACGCCGACGGTCCCGACCCCGGCGAGGCGGCGTACGACGGCTCCGACGACGCTCCCGAACCCCTCGACGCGGCCGCGCCGCCACTGCGCAAGATCATCGAGTCGATCCTGCTCGTCGTCGACCAGCCCGTCGCCGAGGTCGAGCTCGCCCAGGTGCTCGAGGAACCTCGCGCCACCGTGCTCGGCGCGCTGGAGGACCTCGCCGACGACTACCTGCGCGACGGGCGCGGCTTCGAGCTGCGCCAGGTCGCCGGCGGCTGGCGCCTCTACACGGCGCCCGACTGCGCGGCGTACGTCGAGCGGTTCGTGCTCGACGGGCAGCAGGCCAGGCTCACGCAGGCGGCCCTGGAGACTCTCGCGGTGATCGCGTACCGCCAGCCGGTCAGCCGCCAGTCCGTCGCCGCCATCCGTGGCGTCAACGTCGACGGCGTCGTCCGTACCCTGCTCAGCCGCGGCCTCATCGCGGAGGCGGGGGAGGAGGGCCCGGGTGGCGCGCACCTCTACGTCACCACGCCCTACTTCCTCGAACGCCTCGGCCTCAACAGCCTCGACGAGCTGCCCAACCTCGCTCCGCTGCTTCCCGTCAACGTCGATGACCTCTCCGACTCCGCGTAACGTCTCACTCTGAGGTCGACCTTTGGACGAAGTCAGCGGTATCCGTCTACAGAAGGTGTTGGCGTCTAGCGGAATCGCCTCGCGTCGTGCCTCCGAGGACCTCATCGTCGCCGGACGTGTCGCGGTCAACGGCAAGGTCGTCCGCGAGCTCGGCACCCGCATCGACCCGGCCAAGGACCTGGTCGCCGTCGACGGCGTGCCCGTCCCCGTCGTGCCCGACCAGGTCTACTTGGCCCTGAACAAGCCCCGCGGCGTCCTCACGACGATGTCGGACGACCAGGGGCGGCCCTGTGTCGGCGACTACGTGGCCGACCGGGAGGCCCGGGTCTTCCATGTCGGCCGCCTCGACGCCGACAGCGAGGGACTGCTCCTCCTCACCAACGACGGCGACCTCGCGCACCGGCTCACGCACCCGTCGTTCGCGGTCCCCAAGACGTACCTCGTGCAGATCGACGGACGGCCCAGCCGGCGGCTCGCCGCGCAGCTGCGTTCGGGCGTCGAGCTCGACGACGGGCCGGCCCGGGCGGACGCCGCCCGCGTCGTCGCCGGCACCGACGCGGCCACCCAGCTCGAGCTCGTCATCCACGACGGCCGCAACCGGGTCATCCGCCGGATGTTCGACGCGCTCGGGCACCCCGTCGTCCGGCTGGTCCGGACCTCGATCGGCCCGCTGTCGCTCGGCGAGCTCCGCCCCGGCAGGGTCCGCCACCTCGCGCAGCCGGAAGTCCGCTCGCTCTACAAGGCGACGACGCAGTAGAGCGCTGAAGCATGTTGGCTACACAGCACTTTGTCGACAAGCAACTGAATCCCTAGCGATGCCAACCACAACGTCGATGAGTGTCAGTCTTCGCCCGGCAGTGATAAATCGATAAACAGATCCAGATACGCACGGGCCAGCCCCCATGCCTGACTCATGCCCCGGTCCCGCTCGGCAGTCGCTGTGGCGTCATGGTGTCGTACCGACAGCGACCTAAGTCGACAACGCGCCAAAGCACGACACGGCCATGTCGTTGTCGCGGCACGGCGATCTGCCGCTAAGGTGTCCCGAGCCGACGAAGGGAAGCCATGGCGGTCCGGGCAGTACGGGGCGCGACGCAGGTCGACCGCGACGAGCGCGACGTCGTCCTCGAGGCGACGAGCGAGCTCGTCTCGGCGGTCCTCTGGCGCAACGGCATCACGCCGTCCGACCTCATCAGCGTCATCTTCACGGCGACGCCCGACCTCACCTCGGAGTTCCCCGCGTACGCCGCCCGCCAGCTCGGCATCACCGACGTGCCCCTGCTCTGCGCGACCGAGATCGACGTCCCGAACGCCATGCCGCGGGTCCTCCGCCTGCTGGCCCACTTCGAGTCCGACCGCACCCGCGCCGAGATCCGCCACGTCTACCTGCGCGGCGCGGTCTCGCTGCGGACGGACCTGCCGCAGTGACCGTCGACCGTGTCGGCGTCGTGGGGGCCGGCCTGATGGGCACCTCGATCGGGCTGGCGCTGGCCCGGCGAGGCCAGGAGGTGGTACTCGTCGACGCCGATGCCGGCCGGGCTACCGCGGCGGCCGCGCTCGGGGCCGGCCGGGCGGGGGAGTGGGACGCACTGGCGGGCTGTGACCACGTCGTCGTCGCGGTTCCACCTGCCGTCGCCGGGGAGGTCGTAACTCGACTTCTACGTCTCAATCTCACTGCGACAGTGAGTGATGTAGCCAGTACTAAGACTAAAGTTCTAGGCGAGATCGAGACGCTCAGCCTTGATCTGTCCAGCCGCTTCTGTGGTGGTCACCCGATCGCGGGTCGGGAGCGCGGCGGCCCCGGGGCCGCACAGCCCGAGCTCTTCGACGGTGCGGTGTGGGTCGTCTGCCCGTCGGCGGCGACGTCCGCGACCGCCCGGGCTGACACCGAGGAGCTGGCGCGGCGCTGCGGAGCGCGTACCGCGGTCGTCGACGCCCCCACGCACGACGCCGTCCTGGCCGCGGTGTCCCACACGCCGCAGCTCGTCGCGAGCGCGCTGGCGACCCGCTTGGCGGCCGCCGGCCCGGACGCGCCGTCACTCGCCGGGCAGGGGTTCCGTGACACCACGCGCCTGGCCGACTCGGACCCGGTGCTCTGGGCGTCGATCGCCGCCGGTAACGCCGGGCCCCTCGCGGCCGAGCTGCGCACGGTCAGCGAGGCGCTCGCCACCGTGGCCGCGTCGCTCGAGGCAGGCGACGCCGCCGCCGTCGAGCGGCTCGTCTCGGCGGGTCGCGCCGCCCGGAGCCTCCTGCCGGGCAAGGCCGCCGCACCCAAGCCGGCCTGGGCCAGGGTCGGCGTCGTCCTGCCCGACCGGCCGGGTGAGCTGGCGCGGCTCTTCGGCGTCGCGGGCGAGGCCGGCGTCAACGTCGAGGACGTGTCGATCGAGCACGCGCCGGACCACCCTGTGGGCTACGTCGACCTCGACGTCCGCCCCGACCAGGCCGACCGGCTCATCGCGGCGCTGGTCTCGGCGGGGCTGGCGGCGCACCGTAACGACTGAGTTCTTTATCGACATGTCGCGGTGTGCAGGCGGACACTGTCGGCGCAGGGACCCGCGGCCCCTGGGGATCGCACGCACGCTGAGCATAATGTCGACATAGCGTTCTACCGGCTTGGGTGCGCGTCGGCAGGCCGCTAGGCTGACCGACGGCCGCCGCGTGGCGGTCACTTTCGCGGAGGGACGGTGGTCGTGGCAGCGCACGGACCCCGCCCCTCGTCCGGTACGGCGTCGACGGTCGTCGCGATCGACGGCCCGTCCGGGAGCGGCAAGAGCACGGTGGCCCGCCGGGTCGCGCAACGACTCGGCTTTCGCTACCTCGACACCGGTGCGATGTACCGCGCCCTGACCTGGCGGGCGCTCGAGCGCGAGATCGACCTCACCGACGCCGCCGCCCTCGGTGAGCTCGCCGACACCGCGAGCATCGAGCCTGGCACCAACCCGCGCCGGCCCACGATCGTCATCGACGGCACCGACGTGTCCTCGCCGATCCGCTCCCGCGAGGTGACCAACGCCGTCTCCGCGGTCTCCGCCGTCCCCGGGGTGCGGGCGGCGATGGTCCGCCGCCAGCAGGAGCTGATGGCCGCCGGCGACATCGTCGTCGAGGGCCGCGACATCGGCACCGTGGTGGCGCCCGACGCGCCGCTGAAGGTCTTCCTGACAGCCTCGAGCGAGGCGCGGGCGGCCCGGCGGCACCGGCAGTTCGCCGCCGTGGGGGACGGCGCCGCGGTGGATGACACCCGCGCCGACATCGAGCGCCGCGACGAACACGACTCCACCCGCGCCGCGAGCCCGCTCACCCAGGCCGCCGACGCCCTCGTCGTCGACTCGACGAACAGGACGGTCGACGAGGTCGTGGGTGAGGTGCTCGCGGCGGCCGCCCGGCGCGGGCTCACGGGGCGCCGGCGCACCAAGACCACGGAGAGCAACGGTGCTGCGGGCTCGCCGCGGCACGAAGGGGGACGGTCATGAGCATCCTGCCGCAGCTGACGTACGAGCCGCCGGTCAGTCCGCGCCGCCGCCGCCTGCCGGACGTTCCGCGGGACGACCGTCTCTACGGCATCCTGAGGGTTGCCGGTCGTGGCGTGATCCGCCTAGTCCTCGACGTGAGGGTTGGACGTTTAGATCGAGTTCCGTCCAGTGGTCCCGTTCTCCTCGCGGGGAACCACCGGGGCCTGCTGGATGCGCCGCTGGTGGCGGCGTTCGTGCCGCGGCCCGCCAGCTTCCTCGCGAAGTCGGAGCTGTTCGCCGGCCTGTGGAGCCGCACGCTGATGCGCCTCGGCCAGATCCCCGTCGACCGCGGCCGTCCCGACAGGGAGGCGCTGCGCCGCGCGCTCGAGGTGCTGAACCGCGGCGAGGTGCTCGGCATGTTCCCCGAGGGCTCGCGCGGCACCGGTGAGCTGGTGACCATCCAGCACGGCATCGCCTACGTCGCCCTCCGCTGCCCCGGCGTCCCCATCGTCCCCGTCGCCTGCCTCGGGACCGAGCGCGCGCTGCCGAACGGCGGCAAGATGCCGCGCTGGGGGAGCCGGGTGCACGTGGTGTTCGGGGAGCCGTTCACGGTCGAGGTGCCGGCGAACCCGCGCGCCCGGAGCGCCGTCGCCAAGGCCGCCGAGGAGATCCGCGTCGCGCTCGCCGCGCACGTCGCCCACTGCGAGGCGGTCCTGCGCCGCGCCGAGACCGAGCGAGACGGGACCCCTCGATGACCGAGAACGACGCCACGGAGCGGGGCCGCCTCCCGGTCCTCGCCGTCGTCGGCCGCCCGAACGTCGGCAAGTCGACACTGGTCAACCGGTTCCTCGGCCGCCGCGAGGCGGTCGTCGAGGACGTGCCGGGCGTGACGCGCGACCGGGTGGCGTACGACACGTCGTGGAGCGGTCGGGCGTTCACCGTGGTCGACACCGGCGGCTGGGACCCGGACGCCGAGGGACTGTCCGCGCGCGTCGCCGAGCAGGCCGAGGTCGCGGTCGCCGCGGCGGACGCCGTGCTCATGGTCGTCGATGCGACGGTCGGCGCGACCGACGCGGACCGGATCGTCGCCAAGATCCTCCAGCGCTCGAAGCGCCCGGTGGTCCTCGCCGCGAACAAGGTCGACGACGAGCGCACCGAGTCCGACGCGACCGAGCTCTGGTCGCTCGGCCTCGGCGAGCCGCTCCCGGTCAGCGCCGTGCACGGCCGGGGGAGCGGTGACCTCCTCGACGCGATCCTCGCGGTGCTGCCCGACGCGCCGCCGGAGACCGACGACGAGGGGGGCCCGCGCCGCGTCGCGCTCATCGGCCGCCCGAACGTCGGCAAGTCCTCGCTGCTCAACCGCCTGCTCGGCGCCGAGCGCGTGCTCGTCGACGACGTCGCCGGCACCACGCGCGACCCGGTGGACTCGCTGGTACAGATCGATGGAGCGACCTACCGCTTTGTCGACACGGCGGGGCTGAGAAGGCGGGTCCGGGAGGCGACGGGCGCCGAGTACTACTCGTCCGTACGCACGGTGCAGGCGCTCGACGCCGCCGAGGTCGCGATCGTGCTGGTCGACGCCGCCGAACGCCTCACCGAGCAGGACCAGCGCGTCCTCGCCACCGTCGTCGAGGCCGGCCGGGCGCTCGTCCTCGCCGTCAACAAGTGGGACCTGCTGGACGAGGAGCGGCACGAGGACCTCGAACGCGAGCTGAAGATGGACCTCGGCCGCACCGCCTGGGCGCCGCGCGTCAACATCAGCGCCAGGACCGGCCGCGGCGTCGACAAGCTCGGCCC
Organism: Frankiaceae bacterium; assembly: GCA_035556555.1. Lineage (GTDB taxonomy): Bacteria > Actinomycetota > Actinomycetes > BP-191 > BP-191 > BP-191. Next base: position 19,722 of record DATMES010000008.1, on the reverse strand, counting down.
TGCCCTCGATATCGCGCTCGCGTCGTGGGAGCAGCGGATCCCGACGGCCCGCCTCAACTCCTGGATCTCGGACGTCGTCGGCCGTACGCCCCCGCCGCCGCGCGGTGGCAAGGCGCCCCGGGTCCTCTTCGCGACCCAGGCGGGGACGCGGCCGCCGAAGTTCGTGCTGTTCACCAGCGGCCCGCTCGAGCCCGGCTACCTTCGCTTCGTCGAACGCCGGCTCCGCGAGGACTTCGGCTTCCCCGGCACGCCGCTCGACGTCCAGGTCAAGGTCAAGGAGCGCCGGGCGAAGCGCGGACGCTGAGCGGCGGGGTGTCGGAGGTACGGCCGCGCGCCGCGCGGGGCGACATAACGTCACGCCGTCCGGCCCGACGACCCGGGCGAGCGCGGCAACGCCTTGGGGGAGCGGGGCCCGATCCTGTTACGATCCGCACCGCACCTCGGCAGCACGCAGTACGACCCATGCCGGGGCGCCGGGACGTGGCGCAGCTTGGTAGCGCACTTGACTGGGGGTCAAGGGGTCGCAGGTTCAAATCCTGTCGTCCCGACAGAGAGCACACGGGGCGGGCCGCGTACGAGACGCGGCTCCCCGCCGCCCCGGAACCCGCGCCGACACGCGACCGGCGCCGGATGACATACTCGGGCGACCGACGTACGCGCCGCGGCTGGCCGGCCGCGACGCGCGAGCGGGAGGTGTCCGTGACCGGCGTGACCGGCGCTGCAGCCGACGCAGGCGACGCACCCGTCAGCGACCGCGTCCTCACGGTCCCGAACGTCCTCTCCTTCCTCCGCCTCCTCGGCGTCCCCCTCTTCCTCTGGCTGCTGCTCGGACCCGAGGCCGACGGTTGGGCGATCGTCGTCCTCGCCGCGAGCGGGTGGACCGACTACTTCGACGGCAAGATCGCCCGCAAGTACGGTCTCATCAGCCGCGTCGGGCAACTGCTGGACCCGTTGGCCGACAGGCTCTACATCTTGACGACAGTGTTGGCCTTCACGGTGCGCGGGATTCTTCCTCTCTACCTGACCTTGATACTTTTGGCGCGTGATGTGTTCCTCGCCGCGCTGCTGCCCGTGCTGAAGAGGCACGGGTACGGGCCGCTGCCTGTGCACTTCATGGGCAAGGCGGCGACGTACAACCTGCTGTTCTCGTTCCCGCTGCTGCTGCTCGGCGCGGGGAGCAACACCGCGTCCGACATCGGCCGGGCCCTCGGCTGGGGCTTCGCCATCTGGGGGATCGCGCTCTACTGGTGGGCCGGCGTGCTGTACGCGCGCCAGGTCCGGCTGCTGGTTCGCCCCGGCTCGCCCGGGGGTACGCCACCCACGCCGGGCGAGCGCGCGGCGAAGGGAGCGTTGGCGTGAGGGCGGTCGTGATGGCTGGGGGCGAGGGCACCCGGCTGCGGCCGATGACCGCGAACCAGCCGAAGCCCCTGCTCCCGATCGTGAACAAGCCGATCATGGAGCACGTCCTCCGCCTGCTGAGGCGGCACGGGCTCACCGAGACCGTGGTGACGGTGCAGTTCCTCGCCAGCCTCATCCGCAACTACTTCGGCGACGGCGACGAGCTCGGGATGAGCCTCGACTACGCCACCGAGGTCGAGCCGCTCGGCACCGCGGGCAGCGTGAAGAACGCCGAGGACCGGCTGCGCGACGAGCCGTTCCTCGTCATCAGCGGCGACGCGCTCACCGACATCGACCTCACGGCGCTCGTCGAGTACCACAAGAAGCAGGGCGCGCTGGTCACCGTCTGCCTCAAGCGGGTGCCCAACCCGCTGGAGTTCGGCATCGTCATCACCGACGAGGACGGGCGGATCGACCGGTTCCTCGAGAAGCCGACGTGGGGCCAGGTGTTCTCCGACACCGCCAACACCGGCATCTACGTCATGGAGCCCGAGGTCTTCGACCACGTCGCCGAGGGCCAGGTCGTGGACTGGTCGGGCGACGTGTTCCCCAAGCTGCTGGCGGAGGGCGCGCCGCTGTTCGGCTACATCGCCGAGGGCTACTGGGAGGACGTCGGCACGCACGAGAGCTACATCAAGGCGCAGGCCGATGTGCTCAACCGTCAGGTGGACGTCGAGATCGACGGCTTCGAGATGTCGCCGGGCGTCTGGGTGGCCGAGGGCGCCGAGGTGGACCCGGGCGCGATCCTCAGCGGCCCGCTGTACATCGGCGACTACGCCAAGGTCGAGGCCGGCGCGGAGCTGCGCGAGTTCACCGTGCTGGGGAGCAACGTCGTCGTGAAGAGCGGCGCGTTCCTGCACCGGGCGGTCATCCACGACAACGTCTTCATCGGCCCGCAGACCAACCTCCGCGGCTGCGTCGTGGGCAAGAACACCGACGTCATGCGGGCCGCGCGCATCGAGGAGGGCGCCGTCGTCGGTGACGAGTGCGTCATCGAGGAGGAGGCGTTCCTCTCGCACGGGGTGAAGGTGTACCCGTTCAAGACGATCGAGGCCGGCGCCCTGGTGAACACGTCGGTCATCTGGGAGAGCCGCGGCCAGCGCAACCTGTTCGGCCCGCGCGGCGTCTCCGGCCTGGTGAACGTGGAGATCACCCCCGAGCTGGCCGTACGCCTCGCGAGCGCGTACGCCACGACGCTCAAGAAGGGCAGCGTCGTCACGACGAGCCGCGACTCGTCCCGCGCGGCGCGGGCGCTCAAGCGCGCGGTCATCTCCGCGCTCACGGCGAGCGCGATCAACGTCCGCGACCTCGAGGTGGCGCCGACGCCGGTCACCCGCTTCGACGTCGCGATCGGCGACGCGGTCGGCGGGATCACGCTCCGTACCACGCGTGGCGACCCGCAGAGCCTCGACATCGTGTTCCTCGACGGCAACGGCGCCGACCTCAGCCTGGCGGCGCAGCGCAAGCTGGAGCGGGTGTTCTACCGCGAGGAGTTCCGGCGGGCGTTCCCCGGCGAGATCGCGGAGCTGACGTTCCCGAGCCGCACGATGGAGCAGTACACGCAGGAGCTGCTCAACTGCGTCGACGTCTCCGGCATCCGCGAGGCCGGGCTGAAGGTGGTCGTGGACACGGCGGGCGGCAGCGCCAGCCTCGTGCTCCCGACGCTGCTCGGCCGCCTCGGCGTCGACGTCCTGACGATCAACGGGCAGCTGGACGAGACGTACACGACCGAGTCGCTGGCCGACCACATGCGCGGCATCGAGCGCCTCGGCGAGCTCGTCAACGCATCGAAGGCGCACTTCGGCGTCCGCTTCGACCACGCGGGGGAGCGGATCGCGCTCGTCGACGAGCGCGGCGTGCTCATCCACGACGACCGGGCGCTGCTCGTCATCCTCGACCTCGTCGCGGCCGAACGCCGTACCGGCCGGGTCGTCCTGCCCGTCACGACGACGCGGATCGCCGAGATGGTGACGCGGTTCCACGGGGTGGACGTGACGTGGACGTCGCAGTCGCCGTACGACCTCGTCACGGCCGCCCGCGAGCCGGGCGTGATCTTCGCCGGCGACGGGCGCGGCGGCGTGGTCGTGCCGGAGTTCAGCGCGGCGCTCGACGGCGTGGCGGCGTTCGTACGGCTGGCCGGCCTCGTCGCGCGCACCAATCTCACCATCAGCCAGATCGACGCCCGCATCCCCAACGCGCACGTCCTCCGCCAGTCAGTGCCCACCCCCTGGGCGGCGAAGGGGCTGGTCATGCGGTCCGTGGTCGAGGCCGCGGCGGGCCGCGAGCTGGACACGACCGACGGCGTCCGCGTGGTCGAGTCCGACGGCCGCTGGGCGCTCGTGCTGCCCGACCCGGCCGAGGCGGTCACGCACCTCTGGGCGGAGGGCCCCGACCCGCACGCGGCGTCCGAGCTGCTCGAGGAGTGGGCCGCCGTGGTCGAGGCGGCCGGCCACTGACCTGTGCAGAATGAGCGCGTGACCGACTCGGGGACGCCGCCGCGTGCGGACGCGCACCCCTTTGTGTCGCCATCGCTCTTTGTAGACATAACGACGATCACTGTCGACCCCGGGTACGTCGAGGCCGCCGCCCGCCGCGCCGCCGACCCCTCCGCCACGCCGCCGCGCGCCACGACCGCGCTCGCCCTGACCGCGCTGCTCGCGCTCGGCGGCATCTGGGGCGTCGCCGCCGCGCAGACCCGCGACCGCGCGCCGGCCGCCGCCCGCATCCGCGCGTCGCTCGTCGAGGAGGCGCAGCGCCGGACGTCCGCCACCGACCGCCTCGCCGCCGAGCAGGACCGCCTCCGCCGCGAGACCGCCGCCGCCCGCGAGGCCGCGCTGCGGCAGTCCACCGCGGGCCGCGCGCTCTCCGACGAGCTGGCCAAGCTGGAGCTCGCCGCCGGGGGAGCGCGGGTCCGCGGCCCCGGCCTCGTCGTCACGCTCGACGACGCCGAGATGGCCGGCGACGACACCGAGAACCGCATCACCGACTCCGACCTGCAGAACGTCGTCAACGCCCTCTGGGCGGCCGGCGCCGAGGCCGTCACCGTCAACGACCGCCGCATCGGCTCGCTCACGGCCATCCGCGAGGCGGGCGAGGCGATCCTCGTCGACTACCGGCCGGTGTCCCCGCCGTACGTCGTCCGCGCCGTCGGGGACCCGGACGACCTGGAGCCTGCGTTCGTGGACAGCCCCACGGGGCGGCGGTTCCGGACGTACGTCGAAGCCTTCGGTCTACGGTTCGACGTGGACCGCGCGGAACGCCTCGACCTCCCGGGGAGCGAGACGTCCCGCCTGCGGCACGCCACGCCTGCAGGGACGAAGGGGGCACCGTGATACCCGGCATCGCGCTCGTTCTGGGTGTCGTCCTGGGCCTGCTGCTGCAGCCTTCGGTGCCGCTGTGGCTGCAGCCGTACCTCCCGATCGCCGTCGTCGCGGCGCTGGACGCGGTGTTCGGGGGCGTGCGGGCGCTGCTGGACAAGATCTTCGACGACAAGGTGTTCGTGGTGTCGTTCGTCTCGAACGCCCTCCTCGCCGCCCTCCTCGTCTTCCTCGGCGACCAGCTCGGCGTCGGCGGCCAGCTCTCGACGGCGGTCATCGTCGTGCTCGGCATCCGGATCTTCCAGAACCTCGCCGCCATCCGCCGCCACCTCTTCCGCGCATGAGCAGCTCCCCGCGCCGCAGCCAGCTCCTCATCGGCGCGATTCTCGCCGTGCTCGGCTTCGCGCTCGTCGTGCAGCTGCGGACCACGCACGAGTCGTCGCGGTTCGCCTCGGCCCGCCAGGAGGACCTGGTGCGGATCCTCGAGGACCTCACGGCCCGCGGCGAGCGGCTGCGCGGCGAGATCGAGGACCTCGAACGCACCCGCGACCGGCTCAGCGGCGGCGCGGGGCAGGACGCGGCCGCGCTGGAGGAGACCCGCCGCCGCCGCGACGTGCTCCGCATCCTGGCCGGCACCGTGGCCGCGACCGGCCCCGGCGTCCAGCTCACGATCAAGGACCCCGAGCACGCGGTGACCGCCGACGTGCTGCTCGACACCATGCAGGAGCTCCGCGACGCCGGCGCCGAGGCGATGCAGGTCAACGGCGTCCGGCTCACCGCGTCGAGCTTCTTCACCGACGCCGGGGCCGGCGTGCTCGCCGACGCCAAGCCGCTGCGGGCGCCGTACGTGTTCCTCGCGATCGGCGATCCGCACACGCTCGCCGACGCCATGGAGATCCCCGGCGGCGTCATCGACAGCGTGAGCGCCCGCAGCGGCGCCTCGACCGAGATCGACCAGCGCGACCGGGTCGTCGTGGACGCCTTGCGGCCGCTTTCGGCGCCCCGTTACGCTCGCGCCGCCGCCGACTGACCCCAGGCCGGAACCCCACCACGAGAGAGCGAGCCCGCGTGTCGTACCCCGAGGAGCTGCGTTACACCGCCGAGCACGAGTGGGTGAGCGGTCCCGACGAGGACGGCATCGTCCGCATCGGGATCACCTCGTACGCCCAGGAGGCGCTCGGGGACATCGTGTACGTCTCGGTGTCGGCCGTCGGCTCCGACGTGAGCCCGGGGGACTCCCTCGGGGAGGTCGAGTCGACGAAGAGCGTCTCCGACGTCTACGCGCCCCTCGCCGGCGCCGTCGTGGCCCGCAACGAGCGCCTCGACGCGCAGCCCGAGCTGCTCAACAGCGACCCGTACGGCGACGGCTGGATCGCCGAGCTGCGGCCGGCGGACCCGGCGTCGCTCGACGGGCTCCTGGACGCCGCGGCGTACGGCGCGAGCGTGTCGCAGGGCTGACCCACGCTCAACTCTCACTGTGAACTCAAGGGTTGAGGTTTCCGAGTTGTCCACAACTTTGGACCTCTGGTTGACCCTCGGTCCGGCGGGCAACTAGCCTCCGCAGCACCCGAACGGCCGACACCGGCCGCGCGGCCGACGACCGAGGGAGAAGCCCGCGTGACGTGTCCTCGCTGCGGCCATGCGAACCTCCCGGACAGCCACTTCTGCGCCCAGTGCGGGTCCCCGCTGGGCAAGGCGCCGGGGGAGTCGCCGACCGAGACCACCTCGACCATCGCCATCCAGGCGCTCGAGACCGAGCACGGCGACGAGGAGCACGGCGAGGACACGGCCGCCGTCGAGGCGCTGCCCGCGGGCTCGGCGCTGCTCGTCGTCAAGCGGGGGCCCAACGCCGGGAGCCGGTTCCTCCTCGACAAGGACGTCACCACCGCGGGCCGGCACCCGGAGAGCGACATCTTCCTCGACGACGTGACGGTGTCCCGGCGGCACGCGGAGTTCCGCCGCGACGGCTCCCGGTTCGTCGTCCGCGACGTCGGCAGCCTCAACGGGACCTACCTCAACCGCGAGCGGATCGACGAGACCGAGCTCTCCGGCGGGGACGAGGTGCAAATCGGCAAGTTCAGGCTGGTGTTCTTCGCCGGCGGGCGGGGCGGGGAGTGAGCGTGAGCACCGGCGCGCGCAAGGCGTTCATGAGCATCGGGGAGGTGCTGTCGCAGCTGCGCGGCGACTTCCCCGACGTGACGATCTCCAAGATCCGCTTCCTGGAGTCCGAGGGGCTCATCGAGCCCGAGCGCACGTCGTCGGGGTACCGCAAGTTCTCCCGCGACGACGTCTCCCGCCTGCGCTACGTCCTCTCCGCCCAGCGCGACCACTACCTCCCGCTGCGCGTCATCAAGCAGCACCTCGAGGCGCTCGACCGCGGCCTCGAGCCCGCCGCCGGCGCCGACGCGTCCCCACAGGTGCCCCGCGCGCTGACGGCCGTCGACGGGCTGCCAGGCCCGGAGGCGTTCATCCGCGACATGAGCGACATCCGGCTGACCCGCGAAGAGCTCGCGACCGCGGCCGGCCTCGACATGGAGCAGCTCGACCAGCTCGAGCAGTACGGCCTCGTCGCGCCGCGGCCCGGCGGCTCGTTCTACGACGGCGACTCGCTCGTCGTGGCCAAGACCGTGGCCGAGATGTCCCGGTTCGGCATCGAGGCGCGGCACCTGCGGCCGTTCAAGAGCGCGGCCGACCGCGAGATCGGGCTGTTCGAGCAGGTCGTGGCCCCGCTGGTCCGCCAGCGCAACCCCGAGGCGCGGGCCCGCGCCGACGAGACCGTCCGCGAACTCGCCGCCCTGTCGATCCGCCTCCACTCGACCCTGGTCCGCGCCGGGCTGAAGCCCGGCCTGACTCGGTAGCGTCCCGAACGGTTCACGACGCCGTTCGCGGTGTAGGTTCGGGCGGTCAGCCGACGAGTGCCGCGGAGGGGTCCCGATGAACGAGGTCACGGTCGTCGGCGTCCGCGTCGAGCTGCCGACCAACCAGCCGATCGTCCTGCTCAAGGAGGTCGACGGCGACCGCTACCTTCCGATCTGGATCGGCGCTGTCGAGGCGACCGCGATCGCGTTCGCCCAGCAGCAGATCGTCACGGCGCGGCCGATGACGCACGACCTCATGAAGGACATCTGCGACGCGCTCGGCGCGACGATCACTGCGGTGCACATCACCGACCTCCAGGACGGCGTGTTCTACGCGAACCTCGTCTTCGAGGGGGGAGCGGAGGTCTCCGCCAGGCCCTCCGACGCGATCGCGCTCGCGATGCGCATGGGCGTGACGATCTTCGCCGAGGAGTCCGTGCTCGCCGAGGCCGGCATCCCCATCGCGGACGAGCAGGAGACCGAGGTCGAGAAGTTCCGCGAGTTCCTCGACCAGATCTCGCCCGACGACTTCAACACGACGGGCTGAGGCGGCCCGATGGGCCAGCCTCCAGTCGTGCTTGACCCCGCACAAACCCTCAACCTCGACTTGAGAATGAGCAAAACGACACGCCGCCGGTTGTCGTTGACCCTGACATCGAGCCTCCCTACCGTGCCCCCACACGAGCGCACCGGGGGCCAGGGAGCGTTGCGGCGGCAGGAGGGCGGTCAGCGTGACTGACGAACGGCGCGGCGCGGACGACGACGCCGCCGGGGCGGGACCCGGCGCGGGGGCGGGCCTGGACGCAGTTCAGGGAGACGACGCCGGCGACGGTGGCGCCCCGGTCCAGGAGGCGCTGTTCACCGAGGGCGTGCCCGCCCCGCCCGAGGAGGGCGTCGGGTACCGCGGCCCGACCGCCTGCGCGGTCGCCGGGATCACGTACCGCCAGCTCGACTACTGGGCCCGCACCGGCCTCGTCACCCCCAGCGTCCGCGACGCGTCGGGGTCGGGGACGCAGCGGCTGTACTCGTTCCGCGACGTCCTCGTCCTCAAGCTCGTCCGCCGGCTCCTCGACACCGGCATCTCGCTGCAGAACATCCGTACGGCCGTCGGCCAGCTCCGCGCCGGCGGCGCCGAGGACCTCGCCGAGATCACCCTGCTGTCCGACGGCACGACGGTGTACGAGTGCACGTCCCCCGACGAGGTCGTCGACCTGCTGCAGGGCGGCCAGGGGGTCTTCGCGATCGCGGTCGGCCGTGTCGTTCGCGAGGTCGAGGGCGACCTGGCCCAGCTCCCCGGCGAACGCCCCGAGGAGGAGTCCGCCGCGGCGCACGCGGGCGACGAGCTCTCCGCCCGACGCCGCCAGCGCGGTGCCTAAAGCGCTTTGTCGGTAAGTCGACCCCCCAAAGGCGGGTACGGCGTACCGGCGCGGCTAGTCCCGCCGCGCTCCTTCAGTCGCCGCACCGGCACGCCGTACCCGCCCCCCACAGATCCACTGGTACCGTGGAGGCGCTGCAGACAACGCGCGGGAGAGTCCGGCGGCAAGCCAGCCGCCGGCGCCGAAGGAGCAACCCCTCCCCGGAAAATCTCTCAGGCCACCCGACCGCGCGGACGAGGCGACTCTGGAAAGCAGGCGCTCGCGCGCCTCACCGACGGGGCAAGCGCCCGACACCGGCGCGGGACTCTCAGGTCGTGATGACAGAGCGGGGAGGCCGGCCGCCGCGTGCGCGGCGCCGACGCCGTGCCTCTGGAGGCCTCGTGTCCGACCGCCAGCCCTTGGACGTCCCCGCGACCGTGCCGTTCGCCGAACGCCACATCGGCCCGTCCCCGGACGAGCAGGCGAAGATGCTCGCCGTCCTCGGGTACGGCTCCCTCGACGACCTCACCGCCGCCGCGGTTCCCGCGACGATCGCCGACAGGATCCTGGACCTGCCGGCGCCGGCGTCGGAGGGGCAGGCGCTGGCCGAGCTGCGTGCGCTGGCCCGCCGCAACACGCCGATGGTCTCGATGATCGGCACCGGCTACAGCGACACCGTCACCCCGCCGGTGATCCGGCGGAACGTCCTGGAGAGCCCGGCGTGGTACACGGCGTACACCCCGTACCAGCCGGAGATCAGCCAGGGCAGGCTGGAGGCGTTGCTCAACTTCCAGACGATGGTCGCCGACCTCACCGGCCTCCCGACGGCCAACGCCTCCCTCCTCGACGAGGCGACCGCCGCCGCCGAGGCGATGGCGCTGACCCGGCGCATCAGCAAGGCCGGCGAGGACGCGGTGTTCCTCGTCGACGCCGACACGCACCCGCAGACGCTCGCCGTCGTGGCGACCCGCGCCGAGCCGCTGGGGATCGTCGTACAGACGTTCGACGGTCAGGCTCTGCCTGAGGTCGAGGCGTTCGGCGTGCTCCTCTCTTACCCTGGGTCAACGGGCGAGGTACGCGACCTCGCGCCGCTGATCACGGCCGCGCACGAGCGCGGCGCCCTGGTCGCGGTGACGACCGACCTGCTCGCGCTGACGCTGCTGACCCCGCCGGGGGAGCAGGGCGCCGACGTCGTCGTCGGGAGCAGCCAGCGGTTCGGGGTCCCGCTCGGGTACGGCGGCCCGCACGCGGCGTTCATGGCGGTCAGGGCCGGGCTCGAACGCAGCCTTCCCGGCAGGCTGGTCGGCGTGAGCGTCGACGCCGACGGGCACCCCGCCTACCGGCTCGCCCTCCAGACCCGCGAGCAGCACATCCGCCGCGAGAAGGCGACGAGCAACATCTGCACCGCCCAGGTCCTGCTCGCGGTCATGGCGGGGATGTACGCCGTCTACCACGGCCCCGAGGGGCTGACCGCGATCGCGACGCGCGTCCACCGGCTGGCCGGCGCGCTCGCCGCCGGGCTGCGTAACGGCGGCGTGGAAGTCGGGGCGGCGGCGTTCTTCGACACGGTCACCGCCACGGTGCCCGACGCGGCCGCGGTCGTGGCCAGGGCCGCCGAGGCCGGCATCAACCTGCGCCTGGTCGACTCAACCACCGTCGGCGTCTCGGTCGACGAGGTCACCGAGCCGGCGCACGTCGAGGCGGTGCTGAGCGCGTTCGGCGTCGAGGCCACGGTCGAGGACGCCCCCGAAGCGCTGCCCGAGGCGCTCAGAAGGACGACGCCGTTCCTCACGCACCCGGTCTTCTCGGAGCACCGGTCGGAGACGGCGATGCTCCGCTACCTGCGCCGCCTCTCCGACCGCGACTACGCGCTCGACCGCGGCATGATCCCGCTTGGCTCCTGCACGATGAAGCTCAACGCCACCGCCGAGATGGAGCCGGTGACGTGGCCGGAGTTCGGGGGGGTCCACCCGTTCGCGCCCATCGAGCAGGCGCAGGGCTACTACGAGCTCATCACCCAGCTCGAGGGCTGGCTGGCGGAGATCACCGGGTACGACCGCGTCTCCGTCCAGCCGAACGCCGGCTCCCAGGGAGAGCTGGCCGGCCTGCTCGCGATCCGCGGCTGGCACCGCGCCAACGGCGACGAGCACCGCGACGTCTGCCTCATCCCGTCGTCGGCGCACGGCACCAACGCCGCCTCCGCCGTCATGGCCGGCATGCGGGTCGTCGTCGTCGGCTGTGACGAGGCCGGCAACGTCGACCTCGCCGACCTGCGCGCCAAGATCGCCACGCACGCGGAGCGGCTGGCTGCGCTGATGGTGACGTACCCGAGCACGCACGGGGTGTTCGAGGCCGAGATCACCGACGTCTGCGCGGCCGTGCACGACGCCGGCGGGCAGGTCTACGTGGACGGCGCCAACCTCAACGCGCTGGTCGGACTCTCCCGTCCAGGTCGATTCGGGGCGGACGTCTCGCACCTCAACCTCCACAAGACGTTCTGCATCCCGCACGGCGGGGGCGGCCCCGGCGTCGGGCCTGTCGCGGCGCGCGCCCACCTCGCGCCGTATCTCCCCAACCACCCGCTCCGCCCGGAATGTGGCCCCGACACGGGGCCCGGGCCGATCAGCGCGGCGCCGTGGGGGAGCGCGGGGATCCTGCCCATCTCGTGGGCGTACGTCCGGATGATGGGCGCCGACGGCCTGCGCCGGGCGACCCAGGTCGCCATCCTGAGCGCCAACTACGTGGCGCGGCGGCTCAACCCGTACTACCCGGTCCTCTACACCGGGCGCGACGGGCTGGTCGCGCACGAGTGCATCGTCGACCTGCGGCAGCTCACCAAGGAGACCGGCGTCACGGTCGATGACGTGGCGAAGCGCCTGGTCGACTACGGGTTCCACGCGCCGACGATGTCGTTCCCCGTGGCGGGAACGCTCATGATCGAGCCGACGGAGAGCGAGGACCTGGGCGAGCTGGACCGGTTCTGCGACGCGATGATCGCGATCCGCCGCGAGATCGACACCGTTGCCGAGCTCGGCGACGACAACCCGCTGCGCAACGCCCCGCACACCGCCGCCATGGTCACCGCGGACGTGTGGGAGCACCCGTACGGCCGCGAGGTGGCGGCGTACCCGCTGGCGAGCCTGCGGACGAACAAGTACTGGGCGCCGGTACGACGCATCGACGGCGGGTATGGCGACCGCAACCTCGTCTGCTCCTGCCCGGCTCCGGAGGCGTACGCCGACTGACCCGGGCGGGCGCGACACCTTGACCCCTACCAAGGAGCGCGTTCCATGCGACTGATGTCCACGGCGGCCGCGGCCGTCCTGTTCTCCGCGGGCCTCGCGGCGCCCGCGACCGCGGCGACCGGCGGCGAGTACGTCGTCGTCCTACGGGCCGGCCTCGCCCCCGACACCGCCGTCGCGACCGCGCGGCGGCTCGGGTCGGACGTGCGGTTCGTGTACCGGCACGCGCTGCAGGGGTACGGCGGCACGCTGACCGCCGCCGCCCTCGCCGCGGCGCGCCGCGACCCCGACGTCGCGCTCGTCGAGGCGGCCGGCACCGTCCGAGCGAGCGGCACCCAGCCGAGCCCGCCGTGGGGGCTGGACCGGATCGACCAGCGCGCGCGGCCGCTGTCGGGGACGTACACGTGGGCCTCGAGCGGTGCCGGCGTGCGGGCGTACGTCATCGACACCGGCATCCGCTACACGCACGCCGACTTCGGCGGCCGCGCCGTCCACGGCACCGATGTGTCCGCCACCCCGAACGGCGGCATCGACTGCCACGGCCACGGCACGCACGTGGCGGGGACGATCGGCGGCAGCACGTACGGCGTCGCGAAGGGCGCCACCCTCGTCGGCGTCCGCGTGCTCGACTGCGCCGGCAACGCCCCGGTGACCAACGTCATCGCCGCCGTGGACTGGGTGACCGCCGACCGCCTGACGACCGGCGCCCTGAGCCCGGCGGTCGCCAACATGAGCCTGGGAGGCGGAAGGTTCGACGCCCTGGACCTCGCGGTGCGAGGCAGCATCCTGGCCGGGAGGATCAGCTACGCCGTGGCAGCGGGCAACGAGGCCCAGGACGCCTGCAACGTCAGCCCGGCCCGAACGCCGGAGGCCATGACGGTAGGCGCAACCGACAGCAGCGACCGGGCGGCGGGCTTCTCGAACTGGGGATCATGCGTGGACTGGTACGCCCCGGGGGTGGGCGTGACGTCAGCGGGAGCCGGCAGCAACACGGGCACGGCGACGATGAACGGCACGAGCATGGCCAGCCCCCACGTGGCCGGCGTGGCCGCCCAGTACCTAGCGGCGCACCCGCTCGCCCTCCCGAGCGAGGTGGAGGCAGCGATCAGGGGAGCCCTGACGCAAGGAGTGGTGACCGGCGTGACGAGCAGCAACAACGACCTGCTCTTCACGAACTTCTAGGAAGAGTGCGGGGAGGGACGGGGCGCCCTGCCGTACCGGCGACTAAGGGAGCGCAGCGGAACTAGCCGGTGCGGCAGGGCGTCGCGGCCCGGTCTGGGAAAAAAGGATCAGGCGGCGTGATGCACGGAAGCCCGGATAGCGCCCCGGGAAGTCCCGTCAGGAAGGATCTCGCCGTAGTCCTCGAACACGACGACCCCATTGCACAGAAGGCTCCACCCTTGCTCGGGGTGCGAGGCGACGACGCGTGCGGCGTCGTGGTCACTCGCGTCGCAGGGGGGGCACTTGGGGTTGTGCGGGCACATGATGAGCGGCTCTCTGGGGTGGTTGCGTTGCTCTCCCGACCCTCTTCGGCAGAAGTCCGGGAGTCCTACAGGCCCTTGCGGCTCTATTCCACTCCGACTCGGGCGCGGAGTCCCGGTTTCAGCCCAAGTTGTGGACAACTGTTCCCCAATCTTGTCCTCCCAGGCGGGCCTGAGGGTGTCTCGAGGGGGCTCGCGCGTACGCTCGCGACGTGCTCACCCCGCCCCGCGCGCCTGATATCGGCCTCCGGGAGGCCGATCGGTGGGAGTGGCGGCGGGGTGACGGCGGGGATCCGGTGGCGCTGGCGGCGGCGTTCCTGGGGGAGCGGGGCTTCGCCGTGGACCCGCTCGGCACGCGTCCGACGGCGCCCGCGGAGACGGCCGGCGCGGCGTTATTACTAGGGGCCGCCGCGCTCCCTGCCGACCTCGCAACCATGGCGCCGGCGGCGCCGAGCCCGTGCCCGGCGGTCCCCGACGCGGTGGTCGTCGTGTACGAGCGCGCCGCCGAGCCGCCCCCCGAGCCGCCCCAGCGACCGGTCGGGCTCGGCCCGTGGACCCTGTCGTGGACCGCGGCCCAGCACGCCGACGCCGCCGAGAAGGTCCGCCAGGCGATCGCCCGCGGCGACCTCTACCAGGCGAACGTCGTCGGGCACCGTTCGGCGCCGGTGACCGGCGAGCCCGCCGACGTCGCCCGCCTCCTCCGCGCGGTCCCCGGCACGCCGTACGCCGGCTCCCTCGCCGGAGACGGGTGGTCGGTGCACAGCGCGAGCCCGGAGGCGTTCCTCGAGATCCGCGACGGCGTCGCGACGGTCCGCCCGATCAAGGGCACCGCCGCCGACCCCGCGACCCTGCGGGCGAGCGCCAAGGACAGGGCCGAGCACGTCATGATCGTCGACCTCGAGCGCAACGACCTCGGCCGGGTCGCCGTCCCTGGGACGGTCCGCGTACCCACGCTGTACGACGTCCTGCCGCGCGCCGGGGTCTGGCACGCCGAGTCGACCGTCGAGGCCCGGCTCAGGCCAGGGAGCACCCTCGCCGAGGTGCTCGGCGCGACGTTCCCCGGCGGCTCGGTGACCGGCGCGCCGAAGCGGGCCGCCCTCCAGCTGCTGCACGACCTCGAGCCGGTGGGGAGGGGGCCGAGCATGGGGGCGTTCGGGTGGGTCGATCCGGACGGCACCGTCGACCTCGGCCTCACCATTCGGACGCTGGCGATGGCTGACGGTCGACTTCACCTCTGGACCGGCGGCGGCGTGACCTGGGGAAGCGACCCCGACGCCGAGGTGGCCGAGGCCGACGCCAAGGCCGCCCCGATTCTGAGAGCGCTCGCGGACAGGGACTGAAAGTGTCCTGACGCTCCGTGCCTTCACCGCCACGGAGGGTACGGCAGTCTGGCGGGAAAGACAGCCTCCATTTGGCCCTAGTCCACGTCGATATGGCTGCCGACGTGCAAGTTTGCGGACGTAGACAGCGGTGGGGGTCCTCCTTACCGTGACGAACGTCCCCCTGGGAGACGCCCGTTCGGCGTACCCGGGATCAGAAGCACGGGGAGCCCAGCGTTGCGGAACCGGGGTCTGCGCAGGTGCGCTGCCGCGATCCCGCTCGCCCTCCTCGCGGCCGCTGCCCCGGCACTGCCGGCCGGCGCCGTCGAGACCCTGCCGCTGTCCCAGCCGTTCTTCGTCACGACGAACGGCGCGACGACCGGTCTCGCTGCCGGAGACTGGTACACGACGCCCACTGCCGGGGGCGGGGGCGGCGGCTCGCAGTACCTGACGTTCGACGTCCCCTGCGGATGGCCGAGCAACCAGCCGATCTACCTCGACATCTTCAGTCCCCGGATCTCGACGGCCGCCGGAAGCCGCGACACCGTCACCGGGACGGCGGACTCGACGGAGTTCGAGCTGTACGGGCCCGGCGCCGCCGTCAGCGGCGCCAACAGCCCCTCCCCGGGCACCGGCGTCGCCGGCTACCGGCTGTCGTACCAGCCCGACTCCGGCGCCCCGGCGTGGGAGTCGTTCGCGCAGTTCCTCGGCCCGGGCAGCGACCCGGACCTGACCTGCGGGCGGTACGTCCTGCGTTCGTCCGTGCTCGGCGGGGACCCGTTCAACCCCCTCGGCGGCACCGACGACCGCAACTACTGGACGATCCGGCTCGGCACCGACAACGACACGGACCCGTCCAACTCGCCCCCCGCGAACACGGACAACTTCGACCTCGCGGCCGGCACCGGTGACGAGATCACCGTCGGCCTGTCGAACGTCTCCGTGCAGCAGACCAGCGGCGCCACGGCGTGCCTGACGCTCTTCGAGTACGTCGCCCCGGGAACTGCGTCCATCACGCTCAACAACTTCGGCATGGGCTCCGGACGGGTGCGCTACTACGCGCCCAGCGACGTGTACGACGCCACGGCGACGAGCGGCGGGACGGTCGGCACCGTCTCCGGCTCGACGACGTGGAACAACAGCGCCACCACGGCCCGCGGCGGGGACGTCATCGGCACCCCCGAGGCGGGCTGGTGGCGCGAGGTCTACTGCGCCCCGAGTGGCAGCCAGTTCGTGCCGGAAGGGCGCCTCAACCGGGCGGCGTACCAGACCCAGCCGCCCACGCCGGAGCTCACCGCGGCGGCGGACGACACGGTCACGACGGTCACCCGCGGGGACACCCGCACGACCACGCTGACCGTGACGAACGCCTCCTCCGGGAGCACGGCGGGCACCGCGAAGAGCGTCGTCGTCAAGGACACGCTCCCCGCGGGGGAGACGTTCACGTCGTGCTCGGTCCTGGCCCCGGCCACGGGCACCTGCACGCACTCCGGCGGCGTCGTCACGGCGACGCTGACCTCCGAGGTCGACGCCGGGAGCACCGCCAAGGTGAGGGTCATCTCGACGGTGAGCCCCACCGCCGCGGGGACGCTCACCCACAGCTTCACGGTCGACTACGCCGACGGCCTGGGCAACGCGTTCGCCCAGGTCACGGCCACGGAGTCCGACTCCGTGCTCACGGCCGACCTCGGCCTGAGCATGAGCGACAGCCCCGACCCCGTGCTGGCGGGTCTCACGCTCACGTACACGATCACGGCATCGAACGCCGGCCCCGACGCCGCGCCCGGCACCACGGTCACGCTCCCGCTGCCGACGGGCCTGACCGCGACGAGCGCGAGCGGCACGGGCTGGACCTGCACCACCGCGAACCCGGTCGTCTGCACGGCGACCGCCCCGCTGCCGACGGGGACCGCCCCGGCGATCACGGTGAACGCCACGGTGACCGCGTCCGGGGGGACGCTCACCGCGACGGCCACCGCCGCGAGCAACGCCGCCGACCCGGTCGGCGGCGACAACAGCGCCACAGCCACCACCACGGTCACCTCGTCTGCCGACCTGAGCCTGACCAAGCAGCACATCGGCTCGTTCACCGCGGGTTCGACGGGGAGCTACCTGCTCTCGGTCACGAACTCCGGCCCGAGCCCCGCGAACCCCCCGACGACCGTGGTCGACACCCTGCCGACCGGGCTCTCCTACGTCGCCGCCACCGGCAGCGGCTGGGTCTGCTCCGCCCTCGGCCAGGTCGTCTCCTGCACGCGCAGCACCCCGCTGGCCTCCGGCGCCACCTCCAACCTGGTCATCACGGTCGACGTCGCTGCCGACGCCGCGGCCGAGCTGACCAACGAAGCGACCGTGTCGAGTGCGAGCAGCGACCCGGACGCGAGCAACAACGACGCCAGCGACGTCACCGCCGTCGAGAACGCCGGGATCTCCGGCACCGTCTGGAACGACACGGACGGCGACGGCACCAGGGACGCGGGCGAGCCGGCCTTCGCGGGCCGCACCGTCACCGCGTCCGGCCCGGTCACCAGGACCACGACGTCTGCCGCGGACGGGACGTACTCGTTCGTCGGACTGGTCCCCGGGACGTACGCCGTCTCGGCGAGCGCCCCCGCCAAGCACGTGAGCACGACCTCGAACCCCCGCACCCTGACCCTCGCTGCCGACGAGCGGGTGACCGGGATCGACTTCGGGCTGCGGTACCAGAACCTCTCGCCGGTCGCGGTCAACGACGCCAAGACCACTGCCGAGGACACGGCGACCACCGTGTCCGTCCTGGCGAACGACTCCGACCCGGACGGCGACGCGTTCACGGTCACGAGCAAGACGAACGGCACCAGCGGCTCGGTGAGCTGCACCAGCACGACCTGCACGTACACGCCGGCGGCCAACGCCAACGGCACGGACACGTTCACCTACACGGTGGCCGACCCGGACGGGGCGACGTCCACGGCGACCGTGACCGTCACCATCACGCCCGTCAACGACGCCCCGGCCTACACCGCTGCCGCTGGCAACACGAGCCAGACGGTCCCGGTCGGCGGCACGCTCTCCGCGCTCGCGGCGACCGACGTCGACGGTGACGCGCTCACGTACACCCTGATCGGCGGGTCGCTGCCGCCCACGGTGACGCTCAACCCGAACGGCTCGTTCTCGGGTGCCGCGTCGCCGCACGGGACGTACTCCGCCCAGATCCAGGTGTCCGACGGCAACGGCGGCACGGCCACCACGACCCTGGCCATCCAGGTCGGCGGCCCCACCGCCAACACCCCGCCCGCCCCCGCCAACGACGCGGCTGCCACCCTCGAGGACAACGCCGTCGCCATATCTGTGTTGACCAATGACGCAGACGTGGACGACGACACCCTCGCTGTGACCGCGAAGACGAACGGCGCGTTCGGGACCGTGTCCTGCACTGCCACGACCTGCACGTACACGCCGGCTGCCAACGCCAACGGCACCGACACGTTCACCTACACCGTCTCCGACGGGCTCGCGACGGCCACTGCCACCGTCACGGTCACCGTCACGGCGGTGAACGACCCGCCCGTCTACACGGGCGCGGCCAGCAACACGAGCCAGACCGTCCCCGTGGGCGGCTCGCTCTCCTCGCTCGCGGCGACCGACGTCGACCTCGACGCACTGACGTACAGCCTGATCGGCGGGTCCCTGCCGCCCGGCATCACGCTCACGTCCACGGGCGGACTGACCGGCACGGCGAACGCCCCGGGTCCGTACTCCGCTCAGATCAGGGTCTCCGACGGCAACGGCGGCACCGACACCACCACGCTCAACGTCCAGGTCGGCGGCCCCACGGCCAACACCGCCCCCGACGCGGCGAACGACGCGGCCTCCACTGCCGAGGACACGCCCGTCAACGTCGCCGTCACCAGCAACGACACCGACGTGGACCTCGACGCGCTGACCATCACGAGCCACAGCGCGGCGTCGTTCGGCTCGGTGAGCTGCGGCGCCACCTCGTGCACGTACACGCCGAACGCCAACTTCACCGGCTCCGACTCGTTCACCTACACGATCTCCGACGGCAGCGGCGGCACCGACACCGCGACCGTGAGCATCACGGTGACCGCGGTCAACGACCCGCCGGCGTTCACCGGCGCCTCGCGCAACACCGTCCAGACCACACCGGTCGGCGGGACGCTGCAGGCGCTGTCGGCGACCGACGTGGAGAACGACCCCCTGACGTACGCCGTCGTGAGCGGCACGCTGCCCCCTGGCGTGACGCTGACGACGGCGGGCGCCCTCACGGGCACGGCCGACGCGCCGGGCACGTACACGGTCGTGATCGAGGTGTCCGACGGCAACGGCGGCACGGCGCAGACCACCCTGAAGATCACCGTCGGCGGTCCCGCCGCGAACACGCCGCCGGTCGCCGGCGACGACGCGCGGACCACCCCCGAGGACACGCCGATCGGTATCGCCGTCCTCGCCAACGACACCGACGTGGACCTCGACGCGCTGAGCGTGACCGGCTGGACGAACGGCTCGTTCGGCACCGTGTCCTGCACGCCGTCGGCCTGCACGTACACGCCGAACGCCAACGCGCACGGCACCGACACCTTCACCTACACCATCGCCGACGGCTCCGGCGGCGACGACATCGGCGTCGTGACCGTCACGGTCACGCCCGTCAACGACGCGCCGGTCGCCGGCAACGACGCGCGGACCACCGCCGAGGACACGGCGCTGACCATGGTCGCGCTGCGCAACAACGACTCCGACGTCGACGGC